>JALSPH010000281.1 GCA_026986055.1 Campylobacterales bacterium | reverse complement strand
AGGAGCCTTTTTTACGGGTAAAGCGGACGGCTCACACGCCTTCTCCCTCCTTACTCCGGAAGCGAAAGAGGAGCTTAAGTTTCACAAACTTCTTGGAACCTATCTTGTGTACGGTACTTTGGTACTAATTTTACTCAAAGCCGGAGCGATGGCTATACGAAGGGCATGGGCAAGAAACATATTTCTGACCTTCCTTGTTCTTTTTATAGCCGTTCTTCTAAAGCAGGGAAAAGATGGCGGAGAGCTTGTTTACGAGTACGGCGTGAACGTCAAACCGGTTATGAGCCTACAGGATCGTCTTGACGATATGGAGTTCGATATGGAAGATCTGAAAGAGGAGCTTCAAAATGCCAAAGCCGAATGCAGCCAAAAGAGTTCAGAGAGCTTGGAGTCAAACGGTACCGTTATCGAAACGAACGCAACCTCCCCAAAAGAGCAGATGAAACCTCTCATCAAAACTCCCGCAGAGAGTAACGAAACCAACTCCTCTCAGGCAGCCGCGCCCGTTGAGACCGCACCCTCTACATACAAAGAGGTTTCACCGCCGATGAATATGGCTCCGGCCCCCGTGGCGATTCCAACCCACTGATGGCAATAAAACGGCCTCTTCCTTTTATACTCCCGGCCTCCCTTGATGAGAGGGGGCGCCTTTTGCGTCTTAGACGCCACAAAATCAAACCCTCAAATATTGCCGGAACCTTCGAAGGTGACGGCTGGGTACTCTACCGGCCGAACAAAAAGAGTTATTTCAAGCTTCCCAAAGAGATGGTTCCAAGCCGTGAACAAGAGCGGCGCATAAAGAGAATTCACGAATATATAGAGGAGTACAAGGCCCTTATAGATCTGGAAAGAAGAGCCGAAATGAAGGCGCAAACAGATGAGATCCGCTCTTTAAGCGGCAAGGAGAGGGAGATGTTCGGCCGAGCGGTACTCGGCTTGAGAGGGCGGAGTCTTGGAGTCAAATTCGACCTCTATTTGGTGAGATTCAGCCGTGATCGAATGATCGAAACGGAAATCGGAAGCGGAGATATAGTTTTGGTAAGCAGAGGAGAACCTCTTAAAAGCGAGCTTACCGCAACCGTTATGGCTGTAGCAAAAAACTATATAGAGGTCGCATTTTCCCAAAAACCTCCCGTTTGGGTGAAAAAGGAGAGCATCAGGCTCGACCTTTACGTAAACGATGTCACCTTCAAGAGGATGGAGAGCAACCTCGAAAAGATGCGCCACATAAAAGAGCCTTACAAGAGAGTCAGAGATATAGTTTTGGGACTTGTCGACCAAAAAGAGAGATCACCTTTTGATTTTGAACCGATAGAAGCCTCTTTGAACGGTGTGCAGAAGGTGGCTGTCTCGAAAGCTTTGTCTCGGAGTGAAGTGGTCTTGATACATGGGCCTCCCGGTACCGGAAAGACGACGACTCTCATAGAGGTGATACTGCAGGCCGTAAAGAGAGGCGAGAGGGTATTGGCGGCAGCCGACTCCAACGTGGCGGTGGACAATATGTTGAAGAGATTGGCTTTTGTGAAAGATCTGAAAGTGGTCCGCGTAGGCCATCCCGCAAGGGTAGGGGAGGGGTTGGAGGAGTATACGCTTTTTGCTTCGATCGAGCGCGACCCGGCCACCGCTGAGGTAAAAAAGATGCTTCAAAGCGTGCAGGCGCTTATTGAGGAGAGAAACAGCCACTCCAAACCTACTCCGTCGCGACTTAGGGGAATCTCGAAAGAGAGGGTCAAAAAGTTGGCGGCTTTGGGAAAGAGTTTCAGAGGCGTGGATAGGGCGACTATAAGCTCTATGGCACTTTGGATAAGAGAGGATGAAAAAATCGAGAGGCTTTTTGAGAAGATTCGCAAGCTTGAAGAGTCGATTGTAAAGAGAATCTTAAACGATGCGGATGTAGTACTCTCTACCAACGGTATGGTAGGCTCCGAGGTACTCGAAAACGAGACTTTCGATATCGCCGTTATAGACGAGGCGAGCCAGCAGATGGAGCCTTCGACTCTCTTGCCTATGATGCGCGCTAAAAAGGTTGTTCTTGCAGGAGATCATAAACAGCTTCCGCCTACCGTGATAAGCGGACTCGATATTTTGAAAAAGTCGCTTTTTGAAAGAGTTATGGAAGATGGGAGAGCTCCATCTACGATGTTGAGAGTTCAGTACAGGATGAACGAGACGATAATGGCCTTTGCCAATACTCTTATGTATGAAGGTCTGCTGCAAGCGCACGACAGCGTCGCAAATCGTAAGCTGAAACTTGAAAAAAAGCCAAAGGAGGAGTTTGCGGCCAAAGTGCTTGAACCGCAAAAGCCTTTTCTGTTTATAGATACTTCGAAGATCGATGCTGCAGAGAGGCTAAAACCCCGTTCTACCTCCTTTGAAAACGAAGAGGAGGCCAATATTGTCGTAGATATCCTAAAGGCTCTTTTAGAGTGCGGCGTCAGGCTTGAAGAGGTAGGCGTGATAAGCCCTTATCTAGCTCAGGTGAAACTTTTACGTCAATTGATGGAAGCAGAAGATTTAAAGTGTGAAACGAAGAGTGTGGACGGCTTTCAGGGGCGAGAAAAAGAGGTGATAATAATCTCTTTAGTGCGTTCCAACATAGCAAAGGAGATAGGTTTTTTAAAAAGTAGGCGCCGTTTGAATGTTGCGATGACAAGAGCCAAAAGCAAACTTATTATGGTAGGCGATTCGGCTACACTCGCCGCAAATGCGCCCTTTGATGCTCTTTTTGAATGGCTCAAAAGTGAGCCGAATGCAGATATTATCAATGCTGAATGCTGAATGCTGAATGCTGAATGTTGAATGTTGAATTTTCCAATTTTTCAGAGCATTCCATTGAAAAAATGGGAGTGAATCTCAATAAAACCTGTGTATCTCCTCCATAAGGTTATCGAGAGTTACGTTCTCGCCACCCTCTCTCAAAAACTCTTCGAGAGCCTTTTTGCTAGCATCCATCCCGCCCTCTTTTTCTATTTCGGTCAACCTTTTATATACAGGATCCAAAACCCTTTTGATGTGCGGTGAGACCATCTTTCTGTAGGCTCTGTAACCTTTTATCTCCTTTGTGTTTATATCTCGGATTATTTCGAAGTGGGTAAAGACCCAGTAGTATCTCCCATCTTTTGCCATATTCTTGATGACGGCTGTTATGTTGTGGCCGTTTTTTATGCGATCCCAAAGCTCTTTGAAGATAATTTTCGGCATATCGGGGTGTCTTACGATGTTGTGGGGCTGCCCGATAAGCTCATCTTTAGTATATCCCGAGATCTCTGCGAAGTAGTCGTTACAGGCGGTAATATTGCCGTGAATGTCGGTTTCACTCTCTATATATTTGGTATTGTCGAGTTCTATCTCCTCATCTACGGGTTCCGGTTTTTCAAACGCCATTCTCTTGCCCTCCTCTCAGAACAGTTTGCCTCTATTGTAACCAATTTTATCTATAGTATGTAATAGGATTAAAAAGTGACATAAATGTGACATTATGAAAAACATTAGTTTAAATGAATTAAATGGGCCGATTTCAAGAAAAATTAACACTAAATTAACTATTATTCTAATATGCAGTTTGAATTTTCTAATTAAAAGAAAAATTCAGCCTGTCAATTCAGGAAAAATTAAAGGAGGTAGCATGAGTTCAATCATCAAGAAGCTATCTATGGTAGCTATCGGTACGATGGTTGGCGCGTCAATGGCTTCCGCGAGCTCTGAACTTGAAAAGGTGATGAAGGAGCGGGGTTTGACGCAGCAGGATCTGCTGGCGGCAGCCAAAACCTACACGCCGAGCGGCGGACGGGACAAGTATATCGTCTTCAGTTCCGGCGGACAGTCGGGGCAGGTCATAGTCTATGGCGTGCCGTCAATGCGTATACTTAAGTATATAGGCGTATTCACACCGGAACCTTGGCAGGGATGGGGGTATGATGACGATACGAAAAAGGTTTTGAAGCAGGGGTGGATACGCGGCAAAGAGATAACCTGGGGCGACACACATCACCCGGCTATTTCGGAAACGGATGGGAAATATGACGGAAAGTGGCTTATCATCAACGACAAAGCCAACCCGAGACTTGCCGTTATAGACCTTAGTGACTTCGTGACGAAGCAGATAGTCGTAAACCCGATCTTCAAGTCAGACCACGGCGGAGCCTTTTTCACTCCAAACAGCGAGTATGTTCTCGAAGCGTGTCAGTACGCTGCACCGTTCGATAACAACTACCACCCTATCGAAGAGTACAAAGAGACTTACAGAGGTGGCGTCACGGTATGGAAGTTCGACCATAAAAAGGGTCGTATAGTTCCGGAAAAATCCTTTACGATAGAGATGCCTCCATATATGCAGGACCTTAGCGATGCCGGTAAAGAGGCGAGCTACGGTTGGGGCTTTACAAACTCTTTCAACTCGGAGATGTATACCGGCGGTATCGAAAAGGGTCTTCCTCCGTTTGAAGCGGGTATGAGCCGTAACGATACCGACTTTTTGCATGTCTATAACTGGAAGAAACTGGCTAAACTGGCTGAAAATCCGAAAAATGTAAAAGTTATAAATGGGCATAAAGTGGTTCCTATAGAGGTAGCCGTTAAAAATGACGCACTCTTTTTGATTCCTGAACCGAAATCTCCCCACGGTGTCGATGTGAGCCCTGACGGAAAATATATTGTAGTCTGCGGAAAGCTCGATACGCATGCGACAGTCTATAGTTGGGAGAAGATTCAAAAGCTGATAAAGAACAGAGAGTATGCCGGTAAAGATCCTTACGGTATTCCGATCCTCGATCTGAAAAAAGCTGCACACTGCCAGGCTGAACTTGGCCTTGGGCCGCTTCATAACCAGTATGGACCGAAATGGAAGACTGAAGGTGAAATCTACACCTCTCTTTATGTCGACAGCCAGGTCGTCAAGTGGAACTATCTTCAGTGTAAAGTTGAAGACAGGGTGAATGTAAATTACAACATCGGTCACCTTTGCGGTATGGAGGGTAAGACGGAAGATCCTCAGGGTGAATATATCATCGCTTTGAACAAGCTTGCCATAGACCGTTTCAACGAGATTGGCCCTTTGCATCCGCAAAACCACCAGCTCATAGATATCAGCGGCAAAAAGATGCAGCTGCTATACGATATGCCTCTACCTCTCGGTGAACCGCATCAGGCCGTAGCGATTCGTGCGAGCAAACTTCACACTCACGTGCGCTACAAAATGGGAACCAATCCCTTTACCGGCAAGACACATGAAGGTAAAACTTTGGCGGGGCAGGAGAAGATCGTACGCAAAGGAAACCATGTGTATGTTTACGGAACGATGGTGCGATCACACATCAATCCGGAACATGTCAATGTAAACCTTGGAGATACGGTAACCTTCTATCTGACAAACCTCGAACGTGCAGAAGATGAGACGCATGGATTTACCCTCGACCAGTATAATATCCACGCTTCTCTTGAGCCCGGTAAGACTGTGGCACTGACATTCAAAGCGGACAGAGAGGGAGTTTTCCCATACTACTGTACCGAGTTCTGTTCCGCATTGCACCTTGAAATGATGGGTTATCTTACGGTAAAAGATCCCAACAAGAAGTATGTCTCTGCACAGAAGCTTAAAATGGCCAAGATGTCTCCTGAAGAGCTTAAAAAAGAGTATGACAAAATCGTAGCTACAAATGATGCGACCGACAAGGTTATTCAGAGCGTAGTGAAGTTCCTGAAAGAGAACCATTACGAGAAGTATCCTACGATAAAAGCTCTCGTCGAAGATGCACTCGATCAGTATGGAAAGATTCCTGAGCAGAAAAAGAAAGCGGACGAGTATTACAAAAAAGGTGATATAGAGAAGGCGATACTCTTTGAAAACATGATCTGGCAGTATATGGTCAAGACGGCCGATGTCGGTATCAGAGCCAGAGATCTGCTTATCAGAAAAGTGGCCACTCCTATGAGCGAAGCTGCCAAGCGGGGTGAAGTAGCATTCAACGAAGGGGGATGCGGCGGATGCCACGTCATAGGAAAAGTCAGTTCCGGTCCGGATCTTACCGGAGTTCTTCAGCGCCATGAAAATGGTGAAAAATGGGTTTATGAATTTATCAAAAATCCGGAGAAAAAATATAAAGATCCGTATGTAGAGTCGATGATCAATTACTTCAATCTGCGAATGCCTAACCAGGGCATGAGCGACCAGGAAGTTAAGGATATCATCGAGTACTTCAAATGGGTTGACGAGAATGCCAACCTCTTCTAAACCAGAATAAGAGCGGGAGTTGACTCCCGCTCTTAGCTTGAATCATCGGGGAAAAACCTTCAATTGCACCTGAAAATATTTTAAATTGTTATTAAATTTATAAATACAACATATATTATTGATCGGTATCAAAATTTTTTCAGAGGCAATTTAGGTATAATCTTCCAATATCCGAAAGAAAGGAACAACTTATGAAAAATTCACTGGTCAAATCGAGGATCTTTACCTTGATTGCACTGGGAATTCTACTCTACTGGTTCGTCATTCCCGCGGTGCTTACGCACAATGTGGTGGAGCTGGCCAGAATCGGCAAAGCCGATGAGATACCTGCAATCTCCTACAAAGTCTGGAACTACTACCAAAAAGGGCAATATGTCAGCAACTCCACGCCTAAAGATGCGGTTGGGGATCTGAAAAAGATGATAGAAGAGGATGCAGAACTATCGGTAGTGACAGCCCCCATATGGTATGTCGCACTTGAAGCGCCCAATTACCCCAAAGAGACATTTCCCGAAGGTATTCCGGTCTATTACCACTTCGATGGTTTCAGTGGCGATGTACATGAGATGAATACGATAAACCACTATATAGGAATGGATCCGATGGAGAGAGGTGCCCCTTACCTTAGAGCTCTTGCGCCGTACGCTCTGGTTTTCGTGGCACTCGTGATGGTCTACTACATTCTGTACGATTCGAAAATTCTCGATATTTTGATGTTGATTCCGGTCTTTTTGCCTGTAATATTTCTGGGTTTTTACGCATACTGGCTCTACTGGTTCGGACACCATATGCACTCATGGGGAGCTTTCAAGATAAAACCCTTTATGCCGACCGTTTTTGGAGATGGAAAAGTGGCCCAGTTTACGACCCACTCCTATCCGACTACCGGATTTTGGCTTCTGCTGGCCATCTCTTTTTTCTCTCTGCTGGCCATCATCTCCAAACGAAAAGCGCGCAAAGCGGCCAAATCAGAGGCGTAAGAGGAGGATATGGTGCTTAGAACCTGGTTTTTGCTCTCGCTCCTTTTTTGCTCACTATCTGCGAATCTGTTGCAAAAAGCTATCGAGAGTGCAGAGCCCGGTTCGAGGTTGGAGCTTCCGTCAGGGGAGTACAGGGGCAATATCGTCATAGACAAACCTCTGATAATAGATGGTGTAGACAAAAGCGCCGTTATAGTGGGAGACGGTAACGGGACTGTCGTAAAGATAAGAAGTTCATACGTCACTCTTAAAAACCTGACGATCGTAGGTAGCGGAAGCGAGCATCAAAGCATCGACGCCGGAATATCCATAAAAGATGCCGAACACGTAACGGTCGACAACTGCAAGATAGACGATGCCCTTTTTGGCATAGATATGGAGCAGGTCAAAAGTTCAAAAATCGTCCATAACTGGATACGCTCGAAGCCTTACACTCTTGGGTTGAGAGGGGATGCTATCAGATTGTGGTACTGTACCGACAACAACATCAGTTACAACCACGTAACCCACTCCAGAGACGTAGTCGTCTGGTACTCTCATGGAAATGTGATATCTCACAACTTCGGAGAGTATAGCCGCTACTCTCTACACTTCATGTACGCAGGCAGAAACGAGGTTCTCTACAACACTTACGAGCACAACTCGGTCGGAATCTTTTTCATGTACTCCCGCGACACCGTTGCGATAGGAAATGTAGTCAAAAACTCGCTTGGAACTACCGGCCTCGGTATAGGGCTGAAAGATTCGAGTAACTTTGAGCTTAGAGACAATACGGTCATATATTGTGCAAGGGGACTCTATATAGACAGATCCCCCTATCAGCCGGACAGGAACAATACAATATCGGGAAACCGAATAATATACAATGCAGAGGGGATACACTTCCACTCTCTTAGTATAGCCAACAATATCGTAGGCAATATTTTCAAAGGAAATATAGAAAATGTAGTCGATGACGACGAGTCTCTTCACCACTCCTCCCAGAACTTTTGGGATGGAAACTTTTGGGATGACTACCAGGGATTTGACAGAGACAAAGACGGCATAGGTGATACTCCATATACACTTTTTTACTATGCCGACAGAATGTGGCTGCTGAACCCAAACGTAAAGTTCTTCTATGCATCTCCGGTAATTACAATAATGAACTTTCTTGCCAAGTTGGCTCCCATTTCGGAGCCTGTTAAGCTTCTTACGGACGCTCATCCTGTGATGTTCGAAAAAGATTTGGAAAAAGGGGTCGTTCAATGAAACCTGAAGAGAAAAAGCGGAGAAAATTCATTCAGCAGATGTCAGGGCTCGGTGCTCTTGGCATCGCCGCTGCTGCCGGAATTTTGGGTGGGCCCTATTTGAAGCCGAAGGAGCTTCGCCTAAGGCCTCCCGGAGCTGTAGAGGAGAACGAGTTTCTGGGGCTTTGCATAAAGTGCGGACAGTGTCTGCAGGTGTGCCCTTACGACTCTATTCTTCTTGAGGATATAGACGGCAAAGCCGGAGTCGGCATGGCATACATTGAGCCAAGGGAGAGAGGATGCTATCTGTGTGAGGCATTTCCCTGCATACTTGCATGTCCGAGCGGAGCGCTCGATCATGAGCACGACAGTATCGAGTATGTACATATGGGAATAGCGGTCGTACATGACCCGCAAGGGTGTTTGGCCAAGATCGGCAAGCCGGTTCCCGACAGCGGAATAGAGAGAATATATGACCATACGAAAGTTCTTTCACCGCAAGAGCGTCGAAACAAAAAGGTGGTTTTGAAAGATAGCGATTCTGAAAAGGTTCGGCTTCAAAAAGAGCTTTTGATCAAACTGGAAAAACATAGGGGCGAAGAGTCGTGTACCATCTGTGCCGATATGTGCCCATTCCACCCCGACAATACTATGGCCATAGGTATGGTGGCGGCCAAGGGCGGAGGAATGCTTCCTGAAATAAGAGAGGCTTGCAATGGATGTGGTGCGTGTGTGGAGCTCTGCCCGGTCGACGTCATAAAGATAGTGCCGCGCAAGAGTTATGCAGATATATATAAAAAAGGAGGGGAGATCGATGCGTAAAATTATGATGATAGTTCTTGTCGGATCGGTTGTGGCAGTATTGACAGGATGCGGAGAGAAGCAAGATAAAAAGAGTGAAACCGAAAAGGTGCCGGCAGGAGAGATCAAGGTGACGCCGGGTGCAGTGAAGGTAGAGAGTACAGAAAGCTCCTCCAAAGAGAATAGCGGCGAGTTCTACTATACATATAACAAAGAGAAGCAAAAAGAGGCACCGGAAGCGAAGCATCGTACGACGATAGATGCCTATTTGAATATTCGTTCTCCCTATGAGCATGTGATGGTCACTATGATGATAAAGAAGTTGAGCCGAGATTTCGTAGTGAGGTGCTCTCCCTGTCACGATGATTATGCAAATGGTGTTATTGGTCCGTCGCTTTTGGGGAAGGATGGAGATTTTATATACAAACGTCTTCTCGCTTTTAAATCTGGAGAGAAGAAGAATGTTCTAATGAAAGAGCTGGTGGAAAGAATGGACGATGCCAAACTTAAAAGCATATCGAACGAGATTGCCGAATTCAACCAACAGATTCAGAAACTCAGAAAAGGACAACAATGATAAGACATATTATCGCCGCAATTGCAACCCTCCTTGCCATATGGGCAGTCGTTTTCATGATGGAGTTGGACAAAAAAGCGGAGCGTTTCAAGCAGATTCGTGAGATTATAGAGAAGACGAAAGAGGTCCCTCTACAGGTAACAACTCCGGAGATCTCCCAAGAGAGAGAAAGGAAGGAGGCTCTGAAATCGGAAAAAGAGGCTGAAGATGAGGTTGCCAGGAAGCTAAAAACGCTCAAGGAGAGAGCAGGAAGTGCCATGGCATTCAAAGTCAGCCCTCTGTATAAACAGAAGTGCTCCTCATGTCATGGCGTCAACGGAGAAGGCATAATCGGCCCCCGCCTGATCGGCAAGAGTGAAACTGAGGTATACGATGCGTTAATCAGTTTCAAATCGGGTAAGCGCAAAAATTACGTTATGTACGGACTCCTTTCAAAGATGTCGGATGAAGACCTTAAAGCTTTGAGCAAAGAGATAGGAACATTCAAAGAGAAACTGGATGCTGCCGGAAAGTGAAAGGAGTGCATCCAAAAGGATAGAGAATGGATAGATACAATAGCAGTATACGTGAGATCATCCGGGCCCCATTTCTTTCGACCTTCTATTATATAAGCAAGAGTGGCGGTATTCGGCCGACATGGCGTTTTTACAGATGGTTGAGCGTGATACTCATCAACATCGCCTTCTATATCTCCTACCATGTCGATGTTCAGCTTTTGGAAGGAACGATGAACGGATCAAGGCTGCTTGGATTTCACCTGATAGATCTCTTTACAGTCATAGAGACTTTCGTAGCGACACACAAATTGCATACAAATATGATAATAGGCTCCGTTACGATCGCCGTTTTTTATCTGTTGGTAGGGGGAAAGAGTTTTTGCGCATGGGCGTGCCCATATGGCGTCATAAGCGAAATCGGTGAACATATTCATCAAAAGCTGGTAAGCAAAAAGATCATAAAAGAGCGAAATTGGAATCCGAATATTCGTTTCGCCTTCTGGGCCGTTATCGTGCTTGCCACTTTCGTAAACGGTTATCTTGTATTTGAAGTCATCAACCCAATAGGCATAATTAGCCGCTTCATAACGTATGGATGGAGCCTCGCTATCGTATGGGTGCTGGTGATTTTGCTTTTCGAAATTTTCTATTCGCGCAGAATGTGGTGTAAATATATCTGCCCTGTAGGAACGACATACAACGTTTTAGGCTGGGTGAGTGCCACGAAGGTGCAGTGGGACATGGACAAGTGCGACCACTGCGGAGCATGTTTGGATGCATGTTTTGAAAACCATGTTATCGAGTTTACCAAGCCTAAATATGACAAAGATCGTAAAGAGAAGGGTATATCTAAACAGATTGTCGTCAATGGAGACTGTACACTGTGTGCAAGATGCTTTGATGTTTGCCACACCGATGCGTATAATTATACGTTCAGACTAAAAGATTTGGTTTAAGGAAGAGATGTGAAGATAGTCGAAGCAAGAGGCGTGACGAAAAAGTTCATGGGGGCCAAAGTGCTCGACAGCGTCACTCTCGATATAGAGCTTGGTGAAAAGATCGCAATGATGGGTCCCAACGGTGCGGGGAAAACGACTCTTGTCCGTGCCATTTTGGGATTTTACCACCTCGATGGCGGCTCTATTCGTGTAGAGAGTTACGACCCGACAAAAGAGAGGGTAGAGGTACTTAAAAAGATAGCTTTCATTCCTCAACTCCCGCCTCCGGTGAAATTGAGCGTTTCGGAACTTTTGACATTCGTGGAGAGAAGTACCGGTACGAAAAAGAGTGACGTCATTTCGCAAGCAGATGCTATGGAGCTCGATTTGAAAAGGCATAAAGAGAAACCTTTTTTCAAACTATCCGGGGGGATGAAGCAGAAACTCCTCATAGCGATAGCTCTTGCAAGACGGAGCAGACTTCTGGTTTTTGACGAGCCAACGGCAAATCTCGATCCAAAAGCGAGAGAGCACTTTTACACTCTGCTCAACTCGCTCGAATATGAGCACTCGTCGATATTTATAACCCATCGCCTTGAAGAGGTTGAGGGGCTGGTAAATCGAAAAATATATATGGATTTAGGAAAGGTGGTTGAAGATGAAAAAGTTTAAAGTTCTAGTAATGGCCTTTGTGGCTTTGGCCTTCGTTTCCGGTTTCAGCGGCTGTGAAAAAAAGGATATGACGTCACCTGAGAAGATGCACTGGGATCGTGATATGTGCGAGCGGTGCAAAATGGCGGTGAGCGACAGAAACTATGCCGTTCAGGTTGTTGAGCCGAAAACTCATAAGCACTACAAGTTCGACGATATTGGGTGTGCCGTTCTGTGGTTCAAAGAGGAGAATATCGACTGGGGTGACAAAGCCGTCATTTGGGTAAAAGATGGTAAAACCGGTAAATGGATCGATGCAAGGAGAGCATGGTATTCGACCGGTGATATTACTCCTATGGGTTTTGGTTTTACGGCATTTGCCAACAAAGAGGATGCAGGCAAAAAAGAGGTCATAGACTTCAAAGAGGTTGAAAGACGAATTTTGAGCCGGGGAAGATAGATGAAAAACCTCTCACTGGTAGCATATCTCGATATAAAAGAGAGTCTGCGTGCACGATGGTTCTATGTATACGCTTTTGTCTTCGGCGGTCTGATGGGCCTCTTTTTCATAAGCGGCATAACCGACTCGGTAGTTATGGGTTTTACCGGCTTAAGCAGGCTGCTTCTGGTTTTCATACAGGTTACGATAATCATACTGCCTATCTTCATCCTCATAACCACCGTCAAGTCGATCTCGAGCGACAGGGAGAGCAACGTTCTTGAGTATATGCTCTCCTTTCCCATCTCTTTGAGCGAATACTACTGGGGAAAACTTCTGGGACGTTTCGTTACCGTATTTTTTCCTGTTATCGTAGCACTCTTTGTCGGAGTTGCATGGGGGCTTTTCAAAGGCGGTCAGATGCCGTGGGCTATGATTTTCCTCTATTCGGCGCTAATATTTTCTATTTGTGCCGTATTTTTGGGTATAGCCTTTTTAATTTCCACGATGGTGAAGTCCCACGACATCGCCCTTGGACTCTCATTTACCGTCTGGATAGTGCTTCTTGCTTTCATAGATGTGGCGCTTATCGGGCTTATGATGCAAAACAGGGTATCGGACGAGGTTATACTTACCGTAGCGATGCTAAACCCCCTGGAAGCCTTCAGAATAGGCGCTATCGCTCTTTTTGACCCGGAACTTACGGTGATCGGGCCGGTTGCATACTATCTTCTCGATTCGCTCGGTCACACTTTTTTGATGATCTATGCAGTCGTTTATCCGATATTGCTCGGTGTGATATTCGCTCTTTTGGGATACGCGGTATTCAAAAAAAGAGATATTCTTTAAAGGAGAGAGTTTGATGTTAAGAGCTGTTCTATTAACGTTACTTCTCTTTGCAGCACTGCCTGCTTCGGAGAGTAGTTGGGGGAACAAGCCGAACCTGCTTGACCCTGTCTATCAACTAAAAGTTGACGACTACCCGAAGTTTGCTACTAAAATGGTCTTGAAAAATGGAAAAAAGATACGGTTTTGCAGTGTCAAAGCTATGATGCACTTCTTTTTTGCACCATACAGATATCCCGAATATGGAGTGAAAGGCAGTGAAGAGATCGACAAAATATATGTGAAAGATTATTTGAGCGGTAAAAGGGTAGATGCTAAAAAAGCGTGGTATGTATTTGGAAGCAGACTTGTAGGTCCCCATGGTGACGACTTGATACCTTTTGCTTCCAAAACCCGTGCCGAGCTCTTCGTGAAGCGTTACGGGGGTACGCGAATAATGCCTTTTGAAAAACTATCTGCCGGACTTGTCCGCTACCTCGATATGTAAGAGAGGATCTGTTTGAGGGCGATTGCTATTTTGATTGTGTTGCTGAATATCTCTCTTCTTGCCTCTGCCTCTGCCTATGGCGTAGCTGAAAAAAATGGAGATTCCGGCAATATCGGAGTCGATATGCGCTCTATGGATAGGTGCCCGGTATGCGGTGACTATATCTTCAGGCATCAAAAATGGGTAGTGATGCTATACTACGAAAAGAGTGGCAGAATGAAGCATCTGGCTTTCGACGGCGTAAAAGAGTTTTTGAAGTTCTATTTCGACCCTGAAAAGTGGGGTGATTATCCAAATATAAGAATGCATATCAAAAAGATCGTATTCAGAGACTTTGAGAACGGGAAACCGATCGCCTCGCACAAAACCTGGTTCGTTGTAGGAAGCGACGTCAAAGGTCCGAAAGGGTCGGAGTTTATACCTTTTGCGGATAAAGAGCGTGCCGAACGTTTTATGAAAAGGTATAATGGTAGAGAAATTTTACGTTTCAAGGAAATATTGAATATTTTAGAAAATAGAAATGGAGTGTGAAGTGAAATTTAAATCGGTTATAAAAGCGAAACCGCTTGGTGGATGGTATATAGAGCTTACGGATCTGCAGACCGGAATGTCTGTCGTTTGTGACGATATAGAGGAGTATATGAAAAAGATAGAGGAGATGGGTGCTAAGTATGGCCCAGACATAGAGGTGGAGTGGAGCCAGGGGGAGGGCGTAATACCGGCCTATATAAACGAGATTAGAGGGCTTATGCGTAAGTACCAGGAGGAGATGGGGCTCTCCGAAGGGTAAACTTACCCTCTTTTGCCTCTAAAAAGCACAGGACCGAATCTTGCTCCCCACGCTATAAACAGAAGCATCCACATAGTTGCGGAGAGATCGAAAAGCCACCTCATATCGATACCAAATCCCATCGCCATAGAGTAGAAAAATCGTGCAAGGACGACCGCTTCGGTGAACCAGAAGAGCGCTACGGTGATTTTGTCGGCGTGGGGGACCTGTCCGGAGTGGCCCAGTGTCACACGTGTACCGAAACCGATGAGTATCGTCACTATGAAACCGATCGCTACAAGGTGCATCCCTGCGAAGATGAAAGATGTCTGAAGCCAGACGCCGGCAAGTGTCGTAACCGCATCTATAAGAAGTCCGGCCGGCAGCCAGAAAAGACCCATATGCAGTACCCACAAGATAGCCGGAGAGTTGAATATCGGAAGTCTCCAGCTCAAAAACTCTCTTAAAAGATAGATTGCAAGGATGAGAGTTACTACCGCTTCCGCTACCAAAAAGTCGATTGAAAAAAAGAGCGATTTGAGTGCAAGTGCCGTAAATACGATGAGTATGAACTTTTCAGGCTTTTGAATCATGACATGGCTGAAAAATGGTATCATCCTTTGGGCTACGGTAAATGTCAAGAATACGAGATAGAGATAGAAACCGCCTCCATATGCGACTCTCTGCCACGATAAATCTATGCCAAAAAGAGAGAGGCCAAATCCTACTATGAAGATAAGGTGGAGAAAGAGGCCTGTGGCGTGGGCGGTCAAAAGCCAGAAAGGGTCACTCTTTTGCGGGGAGCTTCCGGCTTTGTAAATCTCTTTGAAGTTGCTTGCTATCAGCAGATGCCCCATGAATATAACGGCCATTCCTACGAGTGCCGCAGGTGCGAAGAGTATGGCGCCCGTCAAAAAGAGTAGAGTACCGGCTTCGTAAATATAGAAGAGTTTGGTGTATATACTTTTCGGAATCGGCGCACTCATACAAAAACGGGGAAATGTAGTAAGCAAAAAGCCGTGGAAGAAGTGGCTTATGACTATGAAAATCATAGCATACGCATGGAAAAGGGTCGTATCGATTTTGAATGGAAGTACCCCCTTGTAGCCGAGCATAAAGGAAAGCATCATCAAGACGGACCATACTATACCCATTAGGAAAAACGGCTGGTGCGGTTGTGAGAGAAAGTAGGTGAAGATGGATCTTTTTTCTACACTCTCTTTAAATTGTTGCATACTATCACCTTTTTGTTTCAAAATTTACTATCTTCTTTTTCGGTAGTTTAAAAAGAGGCAATTGTATCAAAAAAAAGAGGTTTTTTATCTTGTTTGGGGTCAATCCCAGAGGTATTGCTTCTCTATATCCTCTTCATCTTCGGGCTTTGGAGTTTTTAGAGATTTTTTTTCAAGAACTTTTTCCAAAGGTATCGGTCTTCCGAGTTTATAGCCTTGCACATAGTCTATACCGATCGATTTGACCATGTTGTAGATAGCTTCGTTGGAGACGAACTCGGCTACCGTTTTCAGGTTGTATGTACTTGCCAGTTTATGAATGATTTCAACGAACTCCTTAGAGTCCTGGTCGGTGTCGATCTTTCGTATGAAAGAGCCGTCTATCTTGATATAGTCGACTTTAAGTTTCAGTATCTTGGCGAAATTGGAGTAACCCGAGCCGAAATCGTCTATGGCTACCTTGACTCCGAATACCTTAACGCGACGGATGAAAGCGCTGATCTCCTCATAGCTTTTCGTCTCCTCAGACTCTAGGAGTTCGAAAGTTATATGGTTGCTGAAGTTGGACATTGCGAGTCTGTCTATGATGTAGTCTCTGGTTTGTGGATTGTGTATGTCATCTGCGGAGAGGTTTACGCTTACATGGAGTCCATGCTTTTCGGCACTCTCTACCGCTTTGTCGAAAACGGTTTTAGTGATTTCTGAGTAGAGCCTTATCTGTTTGGCAAGGTTTATGAACTCTGCAGGAGAGATTACGTTGCCATCTTCATCCAAAAGTCTTGCTAGTACTTCGTATTTGACAACCTCTTTCGTTTGAGTATCGCAAATCGGCTGGTAGTATGGGACGATTCTGTTTTCTTTTATCGCATTATTGAGAACTTTGGTCATCGTTATATTTTCAAGATAGCGATCTTTCTGTACAAGGCTGTCACTGTAAACGGCAAGGTTTTCGTTTGAATTCTTCGCCTTTTTCAAAGCCATATCCGCTTTTGTCAGAGGCTGTTTTTCATCTATGCAGATGCCGATCGATACCTGTAGTACGAAGCTTCCGTTTTCATCGCTGTAGTGAAATTCGCTTACCAGTTCCGATATCCGTTTTACCATGGCAAGAAAGGAGGCTGAAGATTTTCTGTCCGTCTCTATGATCGCGAACTCGTCGCCTTGCAGATGGTATATCTCGTATAGATAGGGGATCGTATTTCGCAGATATTTTGCATACTCCTGAATTATTCTGTCTCCGACTTTCGCACCGAAAAGGTCGTTGTAGGATTGAAATCTGTCTATATTGAAAATGGCGACGGATGCTTTGGAATTCTTTTCGAGTCGCTTTACGAAACTTAGACGGTTGTGCAGCTTGGTAAGCGGGTTTTTCATAAGGTGTTCGAGTGCTTCGTCGGTTCTCCTTTTGACCTCGCTCTCAAGCTCCTCGGAGTATTTTGTTAGCTCTTCGTTAGCTTTGGCCAACTTTCTTTGGAAGCTCTCTTTCTCTTCAAGGTATGTTTGAAGTTTACTGTTTATAGAGTTGACCTCCATAAGCAGAAAGAAGAGAAGCAGAAGTGAGGAGGCTGCAATTATGATGCTTACGTAAAAGTAGTTCTCTATCTCTTTTCTTCTCTCCTCTATACTCTTTTCAAAAAAAGTTTCATAGTGGTTTTTTAAATCTTCTATATTGTGAAAGAGGCTGCTATATGATATCAAATAGGCTGTAATCATCTTCTCTATTTCGACATAGTTCCCCTCTTTTGCAAGCTTTTTGAGTTTGTCGTTCAGCTCGATATATCCACTCCACTCTTTTTCAAAGGATGCAAAATGCGATTTGAGGCTCTGGTCTTTAATGTAGCTATTTGTATATTTGCCGATATCTTGTAAAATCGGTTCAGATTGTTCGTTTAGCTCATCTTTTTGTAAAAAGGAGGAGAGGTCCCTGTTTATAGGCATGGTAGAAAGGAGTATATTGAAGTTTGATCGAGATACGATCGAAGAGAGTCGGTTGAGATTATCAACGACTTTTTTGTTGAACTCCAGAATGTCGCTATTCAAGTTCATCGAACTGTATATGCTATATATAGAGAAAAAACCGGCCAACGTGAATGCTACAAAAGCTATCAGAAATCTTAAAGTTATATTTTTCGCCATTATACTCTTTTTACGATTGGGATATTGATCTATTTGGTTTGATAAACATATTAATAACTTAAATTAACGGTTTTCGCAAATAAAGTTTACCATAAAAGTCAAGTAACAATCCTTATTCTATTTGAAAAAGTGACCAATGAATGGTACAATCCTTTTGCGATGTCGTTAAAAAGGATATTCGCTTAAATGTTAATAAAAGTAAAGGATTTTAGATTATGAAAAAGCTGGGGTTTGTCATTTTGGCAGGGATGATGTTTATCTTCGGCGGTTGTACGCAGGAGACCCAGAACAAACTTGGGCGAGCCGTACAGAACTGGACCGGAACGAACGGGGTTCTAGATATTTATGAGGGCGGTAAACTTGTGATGAGGTTCATAAAGATAGACAAGCTCTCTACCGCAAAAGGTACGGACGACAACACGCCGCGGCAATACCGCTACGGGTACGGCTACATAGACAAGAATTTCAACTATAAAGTCGACAGCGGAGAGAAGAAGCTCTATTTTGAGGTGAGCAACTTCACTCCATATATATTCTATGAAAATCCAAACTTTTAGGGATAGATGTGCGAAGACTCGAAACTATTGAACTATTTATAAAACTTCTTTCATACCGGTCCGTCACACCTGAAGATGATGGTGCCTTGACGTTTATAAGGGATTATCTGGGCGATTTCGAAGCGGAGTGGATAAACAGGGTCAACGTCAAAAATCTCTTTTTGCATAAACGGTTCGGCGACGGCCCGCATCTTTGCTTTGCAGGCCATATAGACGTCGTTCCGCCCGGAGATGGCTGGGAGAGCGACCCTTTCACGCCGAAATTCGAAGATGGCTACATATACGCCAGAGGTGCCCAGGATATGAAGAGCGGTGTCGCCGCTTTCGTGCAGGCGTGCAAAGATACGGAGTCGTTCAACGGTACTCTCTCCATCCTTTTGACAAGCGATGAAGAGGGGGAAGCGAAACACGGCACGATAGAGGTGCTGAAGTATCTTCAAAAAAGAGAGTTTCTCCCGGACTACGCAATCGTAGCGGAGCCGACTTGCGAAGAGGTTTTCGGTGACGCCATCAAAATAGGGCGTAGAGGCTCGATAAACGGAGTCATCGAAAAGATAGGTCGCCAGGGTCATGCCGCATACCCTGAAAAGGCGCACAACCCTATTCATAAAGTGGCCCAGGTACTTCCGCACATAGCAGGCGTAGATCTTGACGACGGAGACGAGTTCTTCGCACCGAGTAAATTCGTCATTACGGATATTCGTGCAGGAATGGAGGTTACAAACGTAACGCCGGGTAAGCTCCGTATGATGTTCAACGTACGCAACAATACCAAGACCGACAAAGCCGATATCGAGTCCTTCGTAGATAGATATTTCAAAGATATGAACTATATGCTCACTCTCACTCAGTCGGCTTTTCCTTTCATGACCGACAAGAGTTCAAAGATAGTGAAGTCGATAACGAAAGCTATAAAGAGCGTTACGGGTGTAGATACGGCATACTCCACCGCAGGCGGTACGAGCGATGCGAGGTTTTTTGCCGAGTTTGGTGTGGATGTGGTGGAGTTCGGTGTAAAGAACGATACGATCCACGCTCCAAACGAACGCACGACACCGGAAGAGGTGGAGGGTCTCAAGAGGGTATTCGACGAAGTTATATCATCTTTTTAGCTTGCTGCGTCACAACTCCACAAAAGTTACACGAATAGCCGATAATATAACGTCACAACTACAATAAAGGAGCCGGGTTGAAAAAGATCACCATTTTGACGATACTGCTTGCCACATCTTTGTTCGCTCAAATTGAGTGGGTGAACTCTTACGATAAAGCGTTGAAAAAGTCGAAAGAGCTTAACAGACCGATGCTTATTCTGGTAGTTTCAGAGCACTGCAGATGGTGCCACAAGCTCAAAAAAACGACACTCGCAAACCCCGATGTGGAAAATTTCATAAACAGACGTTTTGTTCCTCTGCTGCTCGATAGAGAAAAAGATACTTATCCATCTTTTATAAAAGCGAGGTATGTACCTACCACTTTTTACGTCACTCCGGATGAGAAGATGCTCATAAAGCCGGTGGAGGGGTATTGGGATCCATACGACTATATGAGTGATTTGAAACTTGCCGTACGAGTGTTCAAAAGGTCCCAAGCTCATCGCCGATAAACTTTAAAAGCCTGCTGCAAAAGTCGGAGTGGCATACGATCTCTTTAGTCTCTATATTGTCGCTGTTTGGCAGCTGCAACCTAAGGTAGTCATCTTCTCCTCTGCCGTAGAAGATGACGCCGCTGAAAACGAACCCTTCATCTTTTAAAAACTTTATAGCCTCATCTATTTGGGTGCATCTGCTCATATTTATATCTGCATATATCATCTCTACATGTTTTTTGTAGAGTATATGAAGGTGGTGTCTCAAAAGATGAGCGAAATCGCCGCAGAGACGATCTACTATCAATCTGCCTGTTTGTGTATATTCGCTGATCTCGTACTCTATGAGCGAAGCCTCTTTGCATCTGCTCTTTTTCTGTCGGATAATTTCAAATCCGGCATTTGCATAGATCTCTTCTATTAGCTGTTTGTACTCTTTTGGTAGAAAAACTTTTCTCGACTTTTCACCGCTCAATATCTTGTACCCTATCAGTACGGCCGCACGTCTTTTAGTCTGTACCGCATTTGGATCCGTCAGTGATACGCTGTTAGGAACCATTCCAAGAAGAAGTGCGCTTTCAGAAAAGCCGTGGCGGAGGTTTGCCCTCTGGCTGAATGGGTGGAGCATGAGCGCTTCGCCGAAAATTGCACTCAGTCTCATCTCTTTGGCGCGCTGCACTATTGCGCTTAGCATCGATGTCATGACCCCTTTTCCTTTGAAATCGGGGTCGACGACCGCTACTCCTATCTCTGCTATGTTGGAGCCGGATACTCTGACCAGAGCGAAGTGCCCTACGATTCTGCCATCTTTGGTCTCTGCAACCACGGAGGCTATCTCGCCGCTTTCGTTGAGCCTGCGTATCAGTTTTGGGTAGTAAAAGAGAGATTTGTAGTAACTGTATGTATAGTTGTTGTAGATGAGCCTGCTTATAGCTTCTTCGTCTCCCGGCTCAAAATCTCTTATCTGTATGGAGGCCGGCTTCAAGGAGGGGGGAGACTCATCTTCCAGATCTGAATAGGGTCTGAATGTTGTGTGTGAAAACTCTATCGGATGCGCTTTGTATATCGTAAAAGCTTTTCCTTTTTTGCCAAGGTTGGTAAATCTAAGTTCGTCGACATACTCTCTTATGCGCTTGAGTCCGCCGACTCTTTCTGAGCCCATATACCCTTCGAAATCGAACGGAACTCCCATATCGTGTATGGTTATGCGAATCCCTTGGGATTGGAACCTTATATCTATATCTATAGCCCCGCTCATATCTTTGGGGTATGCGTGTAAGAGTGCATTGAAAAGAAGCTCCGTGACGGCTGCGGTAATTTCCAAAAGTGTATCCCTCTCCATTCCGGTTGTCTCGAGAGCTCTTTTTACGAAATCTATAGCCAAAGGTACATATAGCTTGTTGTTTGGAATAGTGAGTGTCAGAGTCTGTTTCATCTTTTCTGCTTCACTTTCTCGAGAAACTTCAAAGAGCTGAAGGAGAGTATTTTCATACCTATCGCCAGAGAGTCGTCGTCTACGTCGAATCGTGTGTTGTGTTGGGGCACACAAGTCCCTTTCTCTTCGTTACATATCCCGAGTCTGAAAAAGGCTCCGGGTACTATTTGAAGGTAGCGGGCGAAATCCTCCCCTCCCATGACGGGGTCGACAAGATCGACAAGACCCTCCTCTCCTACAACCTCTTTTGCAGCCTCTTTTACGATCTCGACCATCTCGTCGTTGTTTTTCAGCTCCGGAGGGCCGAATTCGTAGTTGAAGTGGTATTTTGCATCCATCGCTTCGCATATCCCTTTTATCGTCGCCTCCATCATTTTTGGAATCTTGCTTCTGACAGATTCGTTTACCGTTCTTACCGTTCCTGCGACCGTGACGAAGTCGCATATAACGTTTGGCGCCTTGCCTCCCTCTATCTTGCCCATCGATATGACGGCTGGGTGGATAGGGTCGATTCGCCGGCTTACGATATGGTTGAGAGAGTTGATGGCCATAGCCGTTACGAGCACCGCGTCAATCCCCTCGTG
>JALSPH010000280.1 GCA_026986055.1 Campylobacterales bacterium | reverse complement strand
ATAACTGCATCATACTCCATTCCCTGGGTTTTGTGAATCGTAAGAGCGTAAGCTAGGCTAAGGTAATCTGATAGCGAGTCGTAGCTATATTTGACGACGACATCTTCGTTTGGGTAGTAGACCAAACACTCCTCCTCCCCTGGATCCATCTTGAATATAAGGCCTATCATCCCGTTGAAAATCCTCTGTTCAACCGGATCGACCCCCTTTTTAAAACCCTCCGTAGTGTAGCTCGGCATATTTTCATTTTTGATATGCACAACTTTATCGTATAGTGAAAAAGAGTATATTCCCCTTTTTATAGACTGCTTTGGATTCGGGTTGAAAAGTGCCTGTAGCTCACGGTTTAGGTTTTCACTGCCCAAAACTCCTCCTCTCATAGGAGTGATTACCTGAATATGGGTAAGATAACCCCTGATATCCTTTTTTGAAAGCTTCTCTCTCGCTTCCAAAATGAAAGGAATAGCTTCACTCTTTAGAGTTTCAAGTATTGCGCCGTTATTCTCTTCTCTTAACTCTCTTCTCTTTTGCTCATCCCCCTTTTTCAGAGCGAAACACTCCTTCTTACTTATATCTATGAAACGAAAATCTACAAACTCTCCTCTGAAATTCGGCACTTCCGCGCGCCTTATGGCATCGGCTATGAGAGCTATGGCCTGATCTTCACTCTGTCTGTAAATAGTCGTAAGTTTTACAACCGGTACAAGGCCGTATCTTATGATGTCCGAGAGTACATTGCCCGCACCGATTGGCGGGAGTTGTCCATCGTCACCCACTATAAGAAGCGTAGCATCATCTTTAAGCCGCGAAACGAGCTGGAAAAATATCTGCGAATTGACCATCGAGGCTTCATCGAGCAGCACTACATCATATGGCAGATAGTCGCTATCTTTGTAAGATAGAAGAAGACTCTGGATAGTTGCGCTTTTATATCCGGTAGTGTCGTGGATGCGTTGTGCGGCGATACCGCTAAGAGCCGTAGTTACGATATTTTCATACCCATACCTCTTTTCAAAAAGCTTCAAAACCAATCTGGCGGTAGTACTCTTTCCGGTACCGGCGTACCCCACCAGCGCCATCACTTTCACACCGCTGTTTGCCGTCACCACCGCCTCTTTTTGCTGAGCCCCAAGTACGATTTTAGCGCTCTCTTGCTCTTTTGAAACAAAATCGTCGATATCTTCAACAAGCGGCACCTTCAAAGCCTCTTTTTTAGATTTGAAATAGTCGTAAAGTCCCTTTTCCGCCCTGTAATAGAAAGGGTGTGCTACATATTTTCCTACAGAGGCCAGTTTTTCACTCTTTATGAGTGACTCGATAGTCTCTCTTACGACTTCCAAATTCTTGCCGAACCCAAGTTCATCGGCCACTTTTTTTATGAACTCTTCCTTTTCTATCGCACTGCTTCCCTGCTGCTCGGCAAGCTCTTTTATGAAGTATAAAGATGCAGCCTCTATTCTAAAAGGTGAATCTTCCGCCAACCCCATAGAAATCGCCATCTCGTCGGCTCTTTTAAAACCGATCCCTTTTACCTTGGTAATGATGTAGGGATTCTCCTTTATCGACTCCACGAGATTCTCTTTTTCAATGAAAGTTCTGTAGATTTCAGCTACCAAGGATTCGCCTATCTTGTAGGGAGCCAGAAACATCGCAAGCTCTCTCATATCTTTATATTTACGCCAACTTTCCGTTATTTGAGAGAGTTTTTTTTCTTTGATACCCTTGAACTCCAGAAGCTTTTGGGGCTCTTCATCCAAGATTTTTACAAGCTCCTCTTCGCCGTAAAAAGCGATGAGTCTCTTTACCAGCTTCTGCCCTACCCCTTTTACGACCTTCGTAAGATAGAAATATAGCTCGCTCCCTTTTATCTGAAGCTCTTCGAAAATAAACTGAGGCCCATACTTTGGATGCTCCTCCCATCTCCCTTTGAGCTCCACCTCCTGCCCCTCGAGCGCATCGATATCTACAACGAGAGTCGTACCCGATATTTTGGTGCCGTTGTCGAGTTTCGCTATAAAAAAACTCTCTTTTTGAAAGAGAATCTTCTCTATACGCCCACTCAAAGCTATAAGGCTCATACCAAAGACCTACGCAACTCTTTGTAGTTTGGCACAAAGCTTGCCACCAGCTCCCAAAACTCTTTTTTATGGTGTTTGAAGCGAATATGAGCAAGTTCGTGGACGATCACGTAATCGATGAGCTTAAGGTCGTAGCGCATAAGTGATATATTGAGCGTTATTACATTATCGTGAGTACAGCACCCCCATCTGCTCTTGTATCGTCTGAGTTTTATCTCTTTTGGGTATAGGCCCATCTTTTGCGACCAGACCTCTACACGCTCAAAGAGCAGTTTTTCGGCCATCCGCTTGTAAAAACTATCTACACTCTTTTCAAATCTCTCACTCTTTAAAGCTTTGTAATAAAATCTTCCGTCTTCGAAAATCAGACGGCTTGCTTTGGCTCTTTCATACCTGACTTCATACCTTTCGCCTAGATACCAGATTTTGCAGCCGTCAAAATAGATTTGCGGGTTGCATCTGCAAAACCTCTCGAAACGATCCAGACTCTTCAGTATCCAACCCTCTTTTTCAACGACCATTCGTTTGGCTTCATCTATGTCAACCCTTAAGGGTGCCGAAACTTCCACAAAACTGGGGCACTTGATACGAAGGTATATGTTTTTAACACCCTTTTTGCGCCTGAGAATACATGAAAGTCTGCTTCCGTCTGCGCAGGTGTGCGTGAACTTTTTTTCAGCCGACAGCTTTTTTCGCCTCTTCGATAAGTTCATTCATAACTTTTTGAACTCTTTCAAGCGACTCTTCGCTTTTGGCTTCAAAGCGTGTCACGAGAACGGGAGTAGTGTTACTCGCGCGCACCAACCCCCAGCCATCGTCAAATATCACCCTCACTCCGTCGATCGTGACTATATCTTTTATACCAAGCTCATCTCTTTTTTCATTCAACATAGACTTAAGCGCTTCTATAATGGCGAACTTTTTCTCATCCGTCGTCTCGACTTTGATCTCATCGGTACTGTAGAGTTTTGGAAGTTTCTCGTACTCTGCATCGAAATCGAAACCGTTTTGTAGCATCTCGAGAATTCTCATCATCGTATATATAGCATCGTCGTACCCGAAATATCTGTCATTGAAGAAGATATGGCCGCTCACTTCCGCAGCCAAGTCCGCTTTTGTCTCTTTGAGCTTCACTTTGAGGTTGGAGTGGCCCGTTTTGTACATTATCGCCTTGCCGATATCGTTGATTCCGTCATACATGATCTGAGAACACTTCACCTCCCCTATTACGGTAGGGTTCTTCATCGTTTTGGCGAAAAAGAGAGCGAGGATATCCCCTTTGAAGTTGAACTTTTGGCTTAAAAATGCGATCCTGTCGCCGTCACCGTCAAAGGCGAAGCCGTACTCGGCCCCGTTTTGAAGCATCTTTTTCAAATCTTCAAGATTCTCCTCTTCGCTTGGATCCGGGTGGTGGTTTGGAAATGTGCCATCGGGCTCAAAATAGAGCTTTTGCGCAGGGATACCTAGCCTCTGAAGAAGAGGTTCTACAGCGACTCCCGCCGCCCCGTTACCGCAGTCTATAGCCATTTTGGGGTCGTAACCTTTTAGATGCGAAAACTCTTTGGCTAGATACTCTACATAACGCCCGAGTGCGTCTATTTTTATAACGTCCGTTTCGGTAGGAACGGCCAAAGAGGAGTTGGACTCCACCTCTTTGCCCAAAGAGTAGATATCTTCGCCGAAAAACGGCTCTTTGCCTATCGTTATTTTGAAGCCGTTGTACTCCGGAGGGTTGTGGGAGCCGGTTATCTGTATTCCGCCTGCCGGAACAACATCTTTGCCTCCGACGCTGAAGCTGTTGAAGTTGCAGAAGTAGTTTACGGGAGTCGGAACCATACCCCCATGTAGTACTATAACTTCAGCAGCGTTAAGACCGCTTACCAGCCAGTCGCTAAGTTTGGGAGAGTGGGTTCTGGCATCGTACGTAACTACCGCATAATCACCATGCTCTTTTATCTTTTTACCTAAAAAGTAGCCTATGAGTTTGACACTCTTTTCATCCAACTCTTCACCGAAGATTCCTCTTATGTCGTACTCTCTGAAAATATGCTGCATTCGAACTCTTTTTTTTATCGCTATTCTACCAAAAAATAGCACTAATCACTTTTTGGTACAATCGCTTTCAAATAATGCAACGGTTATAAGCACATAGGAGTCTTTATGGGATTTGACGAAAAAGCGGCAACTTGGGATGCCTCACAGAGGCGAAGAGAGCTTGCGAAAGCTATTGCAGAGAGTATTAAAGAGAGTGTCGAACTCAAGCCGAATATGCACATACTCGATGTCGGCGCGGGAACCGGTCTTTTAACAAGAGAGATCATAAGTTTTGTAGCATCCGTAACAGGTGTAGATAGTTCGCAAAAGATGCTTGAAAAGTTCGAGCAGATCGACAAAAAGTGCATACCTGTCCATTGTGATATTATCAAATATCAATCCGAAAGGCCCTTTGACGGAGTTATCAGCTCCATGACGATGCACCATATAGAAGATACAAGAGAGTTCTTTGAAAAGCTCAACTCTATGCTAAAACCTGAAGGTTTCATAGCGATCGCCGACCTTGAAAAGGAGGATGGCTCTTTTCACAACCATGGAACCGAAGGGGTGCACCACTTCGGTTTCGATAAAGAAGAGTTGTTCGAGTTTGCAAAAGAGGCAGGCTTTTTTGAGATCTCTATAAAAGAGGTCTATAGGGTCAAAAAACCCAATAGAGAGTATCCTGTCCTGCTTCTTGTCGCTAAAAAAGGTTGATCATCGATCTTGTAACAATTAAATGGTAATTCAGATTAATGAGTGCAACTCATATTTTTCCTCAATCTATCTGCTTGCTTTTTCTATGGTATCTTTGGACGATATCTGGATCTGGGTGAAGATTTATTTCGGCCTCTTCTCTGCCCTCGTACGGTAAGTGTGAAAGCACGTACCTTATAGATTCGAGCCTGGCAGACTTCTTGTCGTTGCTTTTTACGATGATCCAAGGCGAAAAGGTCGTGTGGGTTCTACTGAACATCTCCTCTTTGTAGTAGGTTATCCTGTCCCACATCCACTCTATCTCTTTATCAACAGGAGTCAGGCTCAACCTCTTCAAAGGATCCTTCTCCCGTTTTCTAAACCTCTTTTGCTGCTCCTCTTTAGAGATGGAGAGCCAAAATTTTACAATGGTTATCCCACTATCTATAAGAGACTGCTCTATATCAGGAACCTCCTGCATGAACTTTTCATACTGATCTTCAGTACAAAATCCGAATGTCGGCTCCACAATCGCTCTGTTGTACCAGCTTCTATCGAAAAAGACGATCTCGCCCGGATTAGGCAAATGGGCGAAATAGCGCTGAAAATAGAACTGTCCCGCCTCTATTTCATTTGGTTTTGGTAGGGCTACGACACGGTGCCGCCTGGACTTTAACTTCTCTGTAAAACATTTGATGACTCCGCCTCTTCCTGCGGTATCTCGCCCTTCGAAAATTATAAGTACCCTTTTTTTGTTTTCAAATACCCAGTTTTGAAGCTTTATAAGTTCAACCTGGAGTTTTGCAAGCTCCTCTTCGTACATGACGGTTCTAAGAGCTTTTTTAACCTTTTTACCTTTTGCCAGGAGTTTAAGTCCACTCTTTTTCGAAAGAGCATCTATTTTTTTCTGTACGGCCTCTACACGTTTTCTGACCTCTTCATCTTTAACATGCGCCTTGATATATTCAAGATCTTTTTTCATCGGTACCCTCTCTTCGATTCAGTAATCAGATTATAATCCCGATAGGTTTAACATCAATTAAACACTTATAAAACGGAGTAGTTCAATCGGTTCATTCGCTCTCAAGTCACTTTCGTTTGCGCTTGCCGTACCGACATCAAAACCCCACCCTGCAAATATCCCTTTTATACCGCTCTTTTTTGCCGCGATCATATCTTTCATGCTGTCACCTACCATCCAGCAT
>JALSPH010000279.1 GCA_026986055.1 Campylobacterales bacterium | reverse complement strand
CTTGTCGCAACCCGCAAGGTATTTGTCATATCTTGAAGGTGTCACGAGAGTTCTTTCGAAGATCGCTATAACATCTGCTACATCTTTGAAGGTCGGCTTCATATTTGGATCGTCATACGCCTTCTTGAACTCTTTTACATACTCGGGAATAGAGTTTATAACCTTTTCGACATGCTCTTTTGTTGCCGCCATCTCGGGAGCTGCCTGGATAGGTCCTTGAGCCTGATCTTCAAGGTCCGGGCTTCTGCCGTCCCAAAACTGTTTCTCTGCAAAAACTGCATTGTATACACTAGGTGAATTTAGGTGATGCGGATTGTGTCTCCATTTATGACCTGTCGCAGCATCTACACCGTCGACACCGCCCGTGGCAAGATTGTGGCAGGTGTTACAGCTTATAAGTCCGCTTTTACTGAGTCTTGGGTCGAAGTAGAGCTTTTTACCAAGTTCCACTTTTGCATCGGTTATCGGGTTTTTAGGGTTGTCTATAAGTTTATAGAGCTCCGTTTTGCTCTCAGGAATCGGCTTGAGCCCAGCATTTTTGGCTTTCTCTACCAGAGCATCGGCCGCAACCGCACTTATGCCGCTCAAAGCTATGGCACCTATAACAACAAACATCTTTTTCATCTTCAATCTCCTTCTTTTTTTTACAATGGAATTATACCATTACCTAATAAATTTTATCCTTAAAAAGATATACTTTATTCTCTTTCGTAATCATAAAGTAATCTTTGCGGTAGATTGGCCGGATCGGATCGATCCGGCAACTCTTTTTAGCAGAGATGCTCTCTTTTGAAATACTCCTGTGGAGCCTTGCAAAGAGGGCATGCTTTGGGCGCTTTTTTACCTCTATGTACATGTCCGCACACTTCGCAGACCCAGAACTCCTCCTCTTCGCTGTTGAAAAAGCCCTCCTCCTCGAGGCACTTTTTCAATTCGTTATACTCTCTTTCATGTTCGACTTCCACTTTGGCTATCGCCTTTAGAAGTCTTGCTATATCTTTGTAGCCCTCCTCTTCGGCTATCTTGGCGAAGTTTGGATACATCTGGGTATGTTCGTAATTCTCTCCGGCCATCGCGATATCGAGATTTTTAAGAGTCTCATGAAGCTCTATACCGTACATCAGTTTATTATATGTCTTGAACTCGGCCATTGCGTGGTACTTCTCGTTCATCGCAGCCTCTTTGAAGTGCTCCGCTATACGATGCCACCCCTCCTCGAGTGCCATTTCAGCGAAAAACTCATATTTGTTTCTGGCCATAGACTCACCTGCAAAAGCCTTCATGAGATTCACCGCCGTCAAGTTTTCGGTTATACACTCCATCTCTTCACCACAACAGACAAGTGTTCCTCCGCCTACTACCTGCACCTCCACCTCATTGCCGCACTTGTTGCATCTGTATGTTTCATACTGTCTCACGATATCGATCCTTTTATCTGATCTATAAACTCGGTAATATCCTCATGGAGTGCCACGAGGTCCTCTTCGTGCTCTACTTCATCGGCCAAAATCTGGCTCACTATGTCGTATGTCACTATATCTTTTCCCTGGGTCAGCTCCGCAATCTGGCTATATACCCCTATCGCACACTGCTCTCCCTTTATAGCATCTTCCAAAATCTTCAATACATCGAAGTCGTTTGGAGCGTCATACCCGCAGTTTGTCTTTTCAAACCACTCTTTGGGATGGAGTATGGGAGTGCCGCCTAGTTGAATGATGCGGTCTGCAACCATACCGGCATGTCTCAGCTCATCGGCTGCGTGCTGGTCAAGCTCAGCGATAGCCGCATCCTTCATGATACCTTTTACCACTTTGCTCTCTATATAATACTGGTAGTAAGCGAGCCACTCGTCTGCGTAAGCTCTGTTGAGCAGATCGATAACTTCACTTATCTCCACACCTTTGATAATCGAATTTCCTCTTGTTGCCATCCGGTCTCCTTTCAATGGATAATTTTTTTCCTTTGAGAATTATTATACAAAAAGGCTTAAAAGAAAATAATTTTCTTTTGCAGCCACCTACACATAATTATACTGTTAAATAAGTTAATGTATAAACTGTTAATAAAATAAATATTGGTAAAATTACGTTTAGCCATATAATGAGGGGAAAAGATGCACGAAACTGCCGAACTGCTCAAAGAGCACCAGCTGAAGGCGACGCCTCAGCGCATCAAGATAGTAAGAATGCTAGAAGAGCATGGACATATAAATATAGAAGATCTATATAGTCAGATGCTTGAAGAGTTTCCTAGCGTATCTTTGGCTACGATCTACAAAAACATCAACCAGATGATCGAAAGCGGTCTTATACAAGAGGTTAAAATCCCAAAGACCAAATCGGTTTTTGAGCTTATAAAAGAGCCTCATCTTCATATGGTGTGCGACAAGTGCGGAAAGATAGAAGATATCTGTGTAGGCACCGACAGAGTGATCGAAGAGGCACAAAAGCTAAGCGGATACGATATAAAAGAGAGCTTCATTACACTTCGCGGCACCTGCCCCGACTGCCGATAATCATTGGGGCTTAATGCCCTGTTTCAATAAAACATCGACTACTCTGCATTACTCAATCAAGCAAGTGATTTCACCCTAAAAACAAAACACCCTATTTCGGTAGCCAATCTTGCAATAGTGAAAACTTTGCATAAAAAAAGGGAGCCGCCCGAAGGCAAGCTCCCTTTAGACTCTCAGTTGACGAGAGGGCGATTACATCATGCCGCCCATGCCGCCCATGCCGCCCATATCAGGCATTGCAGGAGCTGCCGGTTTCTCCTCTTTCACTTCGCTGACGGTCGCCTCCGTAGTAAGAAGCAAGCTTGCAACCGAAGTGGCGTTTTGAAGAGCTATACGCTCCACTTTGACCGGGTCGATGATTCCGGCTTCGAGCATATCTACATACTCTCCGGTCGCAGCGTTGAATCCGAGATTCGCATCTTCAGAACTCTCTACTCTGTTTGCTACAACACCGGAGTCGAAGCCTGCATTCTCTGCAATCTGCTTCAATGGAGCTTTGATAGCTCGAAGTATGATATCCGCACCTATAGCTTCATCACCGCAAAGATCGAGCTTGACGCTTGCGGCAGCTCTAATAAGCGCAGCACCGCCTCCGATGACGATCCCCTCTTCTACCGCTGCTTTTGTGGCTGAAAGTGCGTCATCTACTCTATCTTTCTTCTCTTTCATCTCGGTCTCGGTAGCGGCACCGACTTTGATAACCGCAACTCCGCCGCTCAGTTTTGCAAGGCGCTCTTGAAGCTTTTCGCGATCATAGTCGCTTGTCGTGTTTTCGATCTGAACTTTTATCTCTTTGATACGAGCTTCGACCGCAGCTTTGTCCCCTTTTCCGTCGACTATTGTCGTATTGTCTTTGTCTATGACGACTCTTCCAGCCTGTCCGAGATCGGCAACGGTAGCGCTCTCGAGTGTTCGTCCAACCTCTTCGCTTATGACGGTTCCGCCTGTAAGAGTCGCGATATCTTGAAGCATAGCTTTTCTTCTATCGCCAAATCCGGGAGCTTTTACCGCTGCGATGTTTAGTATACCGCGAAGCTTGTTGACAACGAGTGTCGCTAGAGCTTCACCCTCTACATCTTCAGCTATGATAAGCAGAGGTCTGCCGCTTTGCTGGATACCTTCAAGTACCGGAAGGATATCTTTCAGATTTGTTATCTTCTTGTCGTAAAGGAGGATGTATGGATTTTCAAGAACCGCTTCCATCTTATCCGCATCCGTTATGAAGTATGGGCTCAGATATCCGCGGTCGAACTGCATACCCTCTACCACTTCGAGCTCATCAATGATACCTTTTGCCTCTTCTACGGTTATTACGCCGTCTTTACCGACTTTCTCCATCGCTTCGGCTATAAGGTTTCCGATAGTTTCGTCGGAGTTGGCGGAGATACTCGCAACTTGCGCGATCTCTTTTTTATCTTTCACCTCTTTGGCAATCTTCTTAAGCTCCTCGATGATCGCGCTCGAAGCTTTGTCCATACCGCGTTTCACTTCGATAGGGTTCGCGCCGGCCGTGATGTTTCTAAGACCCTCTTTGAAGATGCTGTATGCCAAAACGGTAGCGGTAGTAGTACCGTCACCCGCTTCGTCGGCAGTTTTGCTCGCCACCTCTTTTACAAGCTGAGCGCCCATGTTTTCTACAGTGTTCTTTAGCTCTATCTCACGAGCGACGCTTACACCGTCTTTGGTGATACTTGGTGCACCGAAACTCTTCTGGATCAGTACGTTTCTACCGCGCGGCCCCATAGTGACTTTGACCGCATCGGCCAATTTTTTAACACCTTCGAACAGTTCGTTGCGTGCTGCATCCGAAAAGTGAATCTCTTTAGCTGCCATATTATCTCCTCCTGATTATTTCAAAATTCCTAAGATATCGTCACTGCTTAGAATCAGCAGCTCTTTTCCGTCAATAGTAATGTCGGTTCCGCTATATTTGCCGAAAACGACTTTATCACCAACCTTTATGTGGCCCTCCTCTTCCACTTCTGGGCCGATTGCGAGAACTTTCGCCTCTTGAGGCTTCTCTTTCGCGTTGTCGGGAATGATTATCCCGGAAGCTGTCTGTTGCGGCTCATCAACTCGCTCTACCAGAACTCTGTTAGCTAATGGTTGGAAACTCATTGACTCTCCTTTCAATGTTTGGATTTAGCAGTTACTTTTTATAAGTGCTGAAATTTTATCCTAAATTTTTCGATCTGTCAAGAATTATTTCATTTATCTTAGTTTAAAAAGTACAGATTTTTTAGTCAATAAGACTCAAGTATGACACCCATACTATAAACTTCTATCTTGCTTTTTTGTGCTACAATAATGAAAATTATTAGAAAAAGGGTTGAAAAGATGAAATATCTTCTATCGATATTAGCTCTACTCCTTATTATTATAGGATTGGCATACGGGCTTCTCTTTACATCACCGGGTAACAATATCCTAAAACCGGTTATCGAGTCCAAAATCTCTCAAAACGTTCCACTTCCGACAAAACTTGAAACCTTCGTCCTAAGACCGGACAGATTCGAGCTGCTACTTAAGATAGGTGACGACAGCGTCATAGAGACAAAAGGTAGAATGAATCTGGCTGCTCAATCTATAGATGCTGCATATAGCGTCGATATCAAAGATCTCGCCTCTTTGCAAAAGCTAACCGATATGAAACTAAACGGCCCTTTCAAAACGGAAGGTATCGTAAAAGGGGACAAAAAGCTCCTAAAAATCGAAGGGGTAAGCGACGTAGCAAAGAGCGATACGAAATATGATGTTACGCTCAAAGAGTTCAAACCATCGCTTCTTGGAGCAAGGGTGGCACATTTGAGTATCGAAAGCCTTCTTTACATGCTGAACCAGCCCGTTTACGCGAAAGGTAAGATAGATATAGATGCCGATATAAGAGGTCTTGACCCGGAAGATCTCGAGGGAACCGTCATCACGACCATAAGTAATGGAGTAGTGCAACCGGAACCCGTAAGGAGAGACTTCAACATCTCGATACCTTCGAATCTCGTTTTCAAAGGGGACATCGACACTGTATTGAAAGGTACCAAAGCAATCTCCAAAGTGATATTCAAAAGCTCCGTGGCAAATCTCTTCTCCAAAGCCGTATCATTCGACATAAAGAGCGGCGAACTTACGGCCGACTACAAAGCGGAGGTACCGGATCTGGACAAACTATATTTCCTGACCAATCAGCACATGAAAGGAGATATAGTAGTTGACGGCGATCTCAAAGTAGCAGGTAAAAAAGTTCGCGCCACGGCACACTCCAACACTTTGGGAGGTATGTTCGATGCCGTCTTCGAAAACGGCATAGCCAAAGTCGACATCAGAAACATACAGACGGTAGCGTTGACCGATATGCTTCTGTACCCTCATATTTTCGACTCGAGAGTAAATGCAAAACTCAACTACGATACATTGAAACAGCTGGGCAACCTCCATGCAGAGCTTCTCAACGGTCAGATTCTTCCAAACAAGATGAGTTTCATGCTGCAGCAGTTGGCGAATTTCGATATCACGAAAGAGGTTTA
>JALSPH010000278.1 GCA_026986055.1 Campylobacterales bacterium | reverse complement strand
GTCGTGACGCTACCTCTTATGGGGCTCGGTCTTTTTGCCTGGTGGGGAGGGCTTCGCTTTACGGTATATGCTGTGCCCGTTGCGGCGATGGGAGCGGTTTACCTCTTTTATGCAGCAGCTCTCTATCTTAAGAGCGAGAAGATACGATACGCAGTCGTGGCCGTAGGTACGGCTGCTCTTCTTTATCCAAACATCAAGCATGTGCTCGACTACAAAGTTCCCACCGTTTTCAATAGTTTCGAGGTTGAGGTTCTGGACAAACTGAAGGGTGTCGGAAGCGACAAAGATTATGTGATAGCGTGGTGGGATTACGGCTACCCCATATGGTACTATGCAAACAAGAACACTCTGATAGACGGCGGAAAGCATAGTCACGACAACTTCTTAGTTTCCGAAATTCTTACGACGACCTCGCAACTTGAAGCGGCAAGGCTCTCCAGGATCGCCGTCGAGACATACGTAAGCTCAGGGTACAAGACTATAGCCGATACGATTTTCAAAAATGGCAAGCCCGATCAGATCGACCCCAACGAGTACCTTGAGACTCTTAGATCGAGCGAGGTTGTCGAACTGCCCAAAAAAAGCAGAGATATATACCTCTATCTTCCCTGGCGCATGACTTCGATATTCCCTACAGTAGGAGTTTTCAGCAATCTGAACCTGCTTACGGGAGAGAAAATATCCAACCCTCTATATATGGTTACAAGCGTCAAAAGGAACGAAAAAGATTTTCTGGTTTTTGCCAATGGTGTGCAGCTTGACAAACGAAAGGGGATGCTTATGCTTGGAAAGCAGAGCGTGCCCATAAGAAGCTTTATCACTGTCGGTCACGACAAAAGCGGAAAGCTGGAGATAGTTCCGCAACATATGTATCCGGAGAGCAAGATTACCATAGTGTTCGCAAAAGATTACAACAGGTTTTTCATTCTCGGGGAAAAGATGCTTAACTCTCTTTATGTACAGATGTTTCTTTTCGAAAAGTACGATCCAGAGCTCTTCGAGCCTGTCGTCATGAGTCCATGGAGCAAAGTTTACAGAGTCAAGCTTTAAGAGCTCTCTCTTTGCCCATAAGCCATCTGTATAGAAGAATATATAGAAGTATGAAAAAAAGAGCGGTGAAGAAATTTGCCCCGGAGTTGTTCGGGTAGAGTGTGGGAACAAGGGCAAATGGTGCACAAAAAGCTACTATAAAAAGGGAAGTCAAAGGGTTGCTCCTGGTGAGTTGTCTGTAAATTAGCATATGCAGATGGTAAGAGTCCGGCTCCAAAGGAGACTTTCCGGCCATTTTTTTTCTGATTATGGAGAAAATCACCTCCCAAACCGGGTAAATGAGTACGCAAAGAATATACCATGGGCTCACTTTCTCGTGATGGCTTGCAAGAAAGATACCGGAAAGCGCTACCAAAAACCCCAGCATATAGGCTCCCCCGTCCCCTAAAAATATACGGCCTCGTGGAAAATTGAGAACGAAAAACCCTAAAAGCGCGGAAGCTACCACAAGGTTTAGTTGCACGATGCCGATATCTTCCATATTTGCCGCCGTAACCGAAAAAGAGAGGAGAATGAGCAGAACGACTCCTGCCGCCAGTCCATTGAAACCATCTATGATGTTGATGGCGTTCATAACCCCGACTATCGCAAATGCGCTGAAAAGAACTCCCAGAATGTATGGCAAAGTTATTCCAAGACCGATATATGTAACCACCGCTCCCGTCAGGAAAATGGCTGCCAATGCCGCAATCAGCTGAAGCAGGAGTCTGGTTTTTGGAGATAGAGCGTTGTGAAAATCTTCGAAAATACCGCTTAAAAAGGCTAGAGTTACCGAGAAGAGCAGTTTCCATCCAAGCGGTGTGAAGAGCAAAAAGAGCAGTCCTGCCAAGATGCCTATACCGCCGGCTCTTGGCGTAGCTGTTTCGTGAAACCGCTGCGGCTTCTCCTCATCTTGGGAGTCTATGAAGAGCTTATGGCGATGGGCAAGCCAGATTACCAGCCACTGCAAAGCAAAAGAGAGTAAAAAGGCGCCGCCTACCAGCCACTCTATAGACATTTTCTGTTTTATAGCTCAGTTTTTAGTACCGCACCGTTTGCGGCGTTTGAGACCAGCAGGCTATATCTTTTGAGCCATTTGCTGGGTATCTCTTTTCTCTTCGGCTTCCACTCTCTTTTACGCGCTTCAAGCTCCTCGTCGCTCAACTCTACCCGCAAGATATGGGCATCTACGTCAAGCTCTATGATGTCTCCGTCTTTAAGAAGCCCTATGACTCCTCCCTCGGCGGCTTCAGGGCTTACGTGCCCTATGGAAGCTCCTCGTGTCGCACCGCTGAAGCGCCCATCTGTTATCAAAGCTACCTTGTCGCCAAGCCCCATTCCCATTATGAGACTGGTGGGTGCGAGCATCTCCTGCATTCCCGGTCCGCCTTTGGGGCCTTCGTATCTTATAACGACAACATCTCCCGCTTTTACTTTGCCGCTCATGATACCCGCCAATGCTTCAGGCTGGCTGTCGAAGCAGACCGCAGGGCCTTTGAACCTTCTCATGTGCGGGTCTATGCCGGCACTCTTTACGACGGCTCCCTCTTCGGCAAGGTTTCCGTATAGTATGGAGAGGCCGCCCACTTCGCTGAATGGGTTGTCGATGGTGTGAATGATATTTGTATCTTTTATTTCTGCATCTTTGATTCTCTCTCCAAGAGTCTCGCCGGTTACCGTCAAAGCGTCAAGTTTGAGGACGTCTCCCCGCTTTGAAATCTCTTTCATGACCGCATTCACACCCCCGGCTCTGTTGATATCTTCCATATGAACGGTAGTTAATGACGGGGAGATTTTTGCGATATTGGCCACTTTGTCGCTCAGTTCATTGATTTTAGCCAGATCGTAGTCAACTTCGGCCTCTTTCGCTATAGCCATCATATGAAGTACCGTGTTGGTGCTTCCTCCCATAGCCATATCTACGACAAATGCGTTATTCACCGCCTTTTCGTTCAGAACTTCGCGAATGTTTGGCCCTTCGGCTTTTGCCATCTCGACTATCCGTTTCGCCGCCGTTCGGACCATCTCGAGCCTCTCTTCGGTCATTGCCAAAACGGTGCCGTTGCCCGGCAACGCTATGCCCATCGCTTCACAGAGGGTATTCATCGAGTTTGCGGTGAACATTCCCGAGCATGAGCCTCCGCTGGGGCACGCTTCGCACTCGATCTCATAGAGCTCTTCATCGCTTATTTTCCCTTTTGCATGCTCTCCTACCGCTTCAAAAGCCGTAGCCAAATCTATAGGGGTACCATCTTTCAGGTGCCCGGCTCTCATCGGCCCGCCCGAGACGAATATGGTAGGAACGTTCACTCTCAAAGCTCCCATGATCATCCCCGGAACTATCTTGTCGCAGTTTGGAATGCATATCAGAGCGTCTAGCTTGTGGGCGTTCATGACAGTCTCTATACTGTCGGCTATGATCTCTCTGCTCGGCAGGGAGTAGAGCATCCCGTCATGCCCCATAGCTATACCGTCGTCGACCCCGATAGTGTTGAACTCGAATGGTACTCCTCCGGCTTCACGAATTGCTTCTTTTACGATTCTGCCGTACTCTTGTAGAAAAAAGTGGCCGGGAATGATATCTATGTAGCTGTTAGCCACACCTATGAAAGGTTTGTCGAAATCTTCATCTTTAAGCCCTGTCGCACGCAGCAGGCTCCTGTGGGGTGCCCGCTCGAAACCCCGTTTTATAATATCGCTTCGCATTGGTCGCTCCGTTTGAAAATGTCGGTTAATTGTAGCGAAAATCCTCTTTATCGAAGGCAAAAAGTTACGGTTTTAGTAAAAACACTTTACAACCCGGAAAATTTGGGATATAATACCGATCCCAAAATATGCGGGAGTAGCTCAGTGGTAGAGCACGACCTTGCCAAGGTCGGGGTCGCGGGTTCGACCCCCGTCTCCCGCTCCATAAATTTTGAATCCAGACAATTTGTGATAGTTTAAAACCGAACAAATATTGCCCGGATGGCGGAATCGGTAGACGCAAGGGACTTAAAATCCCTCGAACATTTGTTCGTGCCGGTTCAAGTCCGGCTCCGGGCACCATCTTATTCGGCGACATAGCCAAGTGGTAAGGCACGGGCCTGCAAAGCCCTGATCCCCGGTTCGAATCCGGGTGTCGCCTCCAAAAATTGTCTGGCGGTATAGCCAAGTGTAAAGGCAACAGCCCGGCAAGGCTGTGAGCTCCGTGTTCAATTCCGGATACCGCCTCCACTTTTTTCTTCATTTTCGGGGGATGGCTGAGTGGTCGAAAGCGGCGGTCTTGAAAACCGTTGAGGGTCACACCTCCCAGGGTTCGAATCCCTGTCCCCCGGCCAGCTAAAGTTTTGGGTTATCAATTTTGGATTTTATGTAGAATTGAAAATCGATCATCCAAAAACTTTTTTATAGAGAGGTGGCCGAGTGGTCGAAGGCGCACGCCTGGAACGCGTGTGTGGCGCAAGCCACCGAGGGTTCGAATCCCTTCCTCTCTGCCATAACAAGCAGAGCGTTCAGTCCGTTTTGGCGGGTTGAGCGCTCCCCTTTAGACCTGTGCAACGGCTTGGCAGGACACCGGGTCAGGACGGGAACGTAGCAGCCCACCCTGTCTTGCCGGGTGCCGCAGGGATCTGGAGGGGAGTCTTTTCAAACCTCTCTTTCAATCCATATTTCTTACATCCAGAAAAGATCCACTCTCATACTCTTTTAACTTTTTGAACGCTTCTCGAAGCCGTTTTGCCGCAACTTCAGGCTCCATTATGGGCCCCTCTTTCAGCCTTTTTGCCGAAGGGTAGCGGGCAGGGTCTACGTCGTTCGTTATGTGGCGGACCATAGGAGTGTCCACGACACCGGGAGCCAGCGCGGCAATGTGGGTGTTAGGCATTTCACGACTGTAGAGTTTCAGCAGCATATTCAGGGCCGATTTGGAGAGGGAGTAGCTACCCCATCCTTTGCTGGCGTTTACGGCCGCTCCCGAAGAGATCCCTACGATCTGTTTAACCTCGATCTTTTTCTCTATTAGTGTATCTATGATGATTTTATTGGCCCATACATTTACGGAAAGAACCCTCTCTATCTCAAAAATCGGAGTTTTGTGAAGCTCTTTTATCTCTCCCAACACCCCGGCATTTAGAATACAAAGGTCCAAAGAGTCCACCCCCGATAGTAGTTCGCTGAGAGCTGTAGCCACCTTTTCCAAAGCTTCCAGGTCTGACTGTATATAGGTAAGAGACTCGCTTTTAAGCGATGGTTCAAGACTCTTGCCCAGTGCATAAACACGTGCCTCATTTTCCAGATAGAGTTTGGCAAGCGCTTTGCCGATTCCGGAGTTTATACCTGTTATGAAAATATTTTTCACGCTCTTCTCCTCTAAAACATAGTTTTAAGATTGTAGCAAAATCAATTTTACATAGTAATGCGTCTCTATTTATGCGAATTACTAAAAAAATATCTGCAAGAAACTTGACAATAATATTATCAACTTGATATAATAACGTAAATCATGAAAAAGGAGGTCACCATGTTGGTAACTAGATTTGATCCTTTCGCAGAGATAAGAGAGCTAGAGAAGAGGCTTCTTGGAGCGGTCGATCTTCCTGCAAAAGATGAGAAAGAGGTGGTAAACGCTTTCGTGCCCAGCGTAAACACCAGAGAGGATGAGAATGCTTACGTAGTCGAAGTCGATCTGCCTGGTGTGAAAAAAGAGGATATCAAGGTCAACATAGACCACGAGAAACGAACTCTTACAATCTCTGGAGAGAGAAAGTTCAAAGAAGAGGTAAAAAAAGATGACTACTACAAGATAGAGTCAAGCTACGGTAAATTCATGAGAACATTCTCTCTTCCTGAAAATGTCGATGTGGATAATATCGACGCCAAAACGGAAGATGGAGTACTCCATATAACTCTGCCTAAGGTGAAAAAAGAGGAGAAAGAGATCAAAGAGATCCCTGTAAAATAAGATGGGAGCCCTTTGGGGCTCCTTGACACAAGCTCTCTGCATACTCCTTTCAATTTTCTTCAAGTCCCCCTATGTTATAAATCTCCT
>JALSPH010000277.1 GCA_026986055.1 Campylobacterales bacterium | reverse complement strand
TCAATCGTAAAGTAGCGATGTTATGCAGTATAGTTAAAAATGTGGTGCGGACAAGAGGACTTGAACCTCCACGGGCTAATGCCCACTAGAACCTGAATCTAGCGCGTCTACCAATTCCGCCATGTCCGCTTGAGAGTGGTGCAAGTATACAAAAGCGTACTTAAATAATAGTTTAAATACAATGTTGAGAATGAAAGATCGGTTAAGGGAGTGCTATGGTCGTTATAAAAACCTGTGACAGCGATTTTGAGCAGAAGTTTAAAGAGTTGCTCGGCCGCGGTGCGATGGATATGGAGCATGTCTCGTCTATCGTTGCGCAAATCATAAAAGAGATTCGTTCCGAGGGGAACAAGGCTCTGAAAAAACATATCGCAAAGTTCGATGGATGGGAACCAAAAAGCGCAGAAGATTTGCGAGTCGATCCCGAGAGTATGCAGAAGGCGTACGAAGAGCTGGATGCAGGCTTGAAAGATGCCCTCCACCTGGCGTTCGATAGGATAAAGAGCTATCACGAAAAGCAGATGCCCAAAAGCTGGATAGACTTCGACGAAGCGGGAAATATGCTCGGCCAGAAGGTGACTGCGGTAGATAGAGCAGGGCTATACATACCGGGCGGCAAAGCGGCCTATCCAAGCTCACTGCTTATGAACGCCATTCCGGCCATAGTGGCAGGAGTAGAGGAGATAGTGGTAACGACTCCGGCCCCGGAAAACGAGATAAACCACCTTCTTTTGGCTGCCGGCCACCTTTGCGGCATAAAAAAGATGTTCAAAGTGGGGGGTGCTAGTGCTATCGCGGCTATGGCGTACGGTACCGAGACGATTCCGAAAGTGGACGTCATAACGGGACCCGGAAATATATTCGTAGCTACGGCGAAGAAGATGGTCTACGGCGATGTGAATATCGATATGATCGCAGGGCCGAGCGAGATAGGGATACTTGCCGATGAGAGCGCCATACCTGAGTATCTGGCCATAGATCTGCTCTCTCAGGCCGAGCATGACGAGATGGCAAGCTCTATTTTGATCACCCCTTCAAACGAGTTGGCAGAGAGTGTAAGGGAGACGGTATATATCGAGCTTGGAAAGCTCGAAAGAGAGTTGATCGCAAGAAAGTCTATAGAGGAGCGGGGAGCCATCATAGTAACGGAAACGATGGATGAAGCGATAGAGCTGATGAACGAAATAGCTCCTGAACACCTCGAAGTGGTTACGTCAAACCCTTTCGAGCTTCTGCCTAAGATCAAACATGCGGGCGCTATTTTTCTTGGGGCTTTCACTCCGGAGCCTATAGGAGACTACATGGCAGGGCCGAACCATACCCTCCCTACGGGCGGTACGGCAAAATTCTATTCACCGCTGAGTACGGAGAACTTCATAAAAAAATCTTCGATAATAGCTATGAGCGAAGAGGGTATAAACGAAATAGGCGAGGCTTGCGCGCTTCTTGCAAAGACCGAAGGGCTTACGGCTCACGAAAAGTCTGTTAAAATAAGGCTCAAATAGATTAAAACCGAATCGAAGAGGCAGATATGAAGCAGTGGAGTTTCGATTTTCACGATATTGAAGGGTTTGAAGAGTTTGTAGTCGAAAACTCCCTTGCCGACAAAGAGCCTCTTTTGGTTCAGGTAACCATTGCGAAAAGAGAGTTGAATACCTTTGTAAGGGTAAGAGATGCTATAGTAGCTTCTTTGCCCAAAGCTGTCGTCGTAGGAGGCAGCAGTACAATAGGCTTTAGCGGTAATGGTTTGAGCGGTGATAGTGTCGTATTGAGCATCACTCACTTTGAAAAAAGCGAAATATCTCTCTTTGAGAAAAGAGTTCATAGCGAAGATGATTTTTCAAACATCAACAGACTCCTTTTGGAAGAGGTGACTGAAGATACGAAAGGGATACTTCTTCTAACGAACTCGATACAATATGGCGTAGAGAAGCTGATAAAAGAGACAAATAAACATATTCCGGATATTCCAATATTCGGCGGCATCGTTTCCGATAGTGAGCCTTATGACAACTTCATAGTTTTTTCTCAAAACAGGATTTACGATAAAGAGGCCGTCGTCGCGGTTCTTTTTAGAGGGGATTCCCTGCATGTTTCATGTAAACACTATTTCAACTGGGTGCCGATCGGTAAAGAGTTCTTGATAACTAAAGCCGACGGTAGATATCTGGAAGAGTTGGATAACAAACCTATACGGGATATATATACTAAATATTTTGGTCATATGAGCGATAGGAAGTTTTTGAAGACAGCTATGGCGCATCCGCTCATAAGAGATTCGAAAGAGTTTGGTAGCGTAGCCAGAGCGATGTACGGGTGGAATGGGAAAAGGGGTTTTTTCAGCGGGGAGTTCAGAGAGGGAGAAAAGGTTCAGATTGGGTTTGGCCACTATAAGCGGATGTTGAACTATTACGAGACTATTCCCGAAGTGTACAAGTCACTGCCTGCTCAAGCACTTTGGATATATATTTGTGTCTCATACAGTAACGGCTATATGGGGCTTGTAGATAAATTGTTGAAATTCTACAAAGAACATGAAAGATTACATATACACGCAACGTTCGGCGAGTTTTCTAATTATAATGGACGAAATACCTATTTGAACTACACTTTTGTTAGGGTTGCTTTGTCGGAAGATATGGATGCGAGAATGAAAATAGTGAATTTCGTTCCGAAGCTCGACAGTAAAGATGAGCTTCTTGCCACTCTCTCTACTCTCGTATCTTCAAGCAGCCGTGAGATAATCGATCTAAACAGATATCTCGAATCGGAAGTTAAGAAGCGAACGAAGGAGCTTGCGGAGCTGAACGAGTCTCTGGAGCGAAGGATCGCACTTGAAGTCAAAAAGAACAGGGAGAAAGACAAGCTTATCTACCACCAATCTAAGCTTGCCTCGATGGGAGAGATGATAAACAACATAGCTCACCAGTGGCGACAACCTTTGAATATCATAGCTCTTGTGATGCAAGATCTTTCTCTCAAAGCGCATGTAGGCAACATCTCGCCGGAAGCTATCGTCCATGCGGAGAAGAAGATCCACGAAACTCTCAAATACCTTTCAGACACGATAGACGACTTTAGAAACTACGCATCCAACGGTAAAGAGTATGAGCATCCTGGAGCTTTCGAAGTGTGTAAAGCCATCAGAGAGACTGTGCGTCTTATCTCTGTAGTTCTTGAAGATGAAAAAATTCGCTTGAAGTTGTCGCTGCCGGAAGATGAAGCGATAGTGCAAGGAAGCCCGAACGACCTTAAACAGGTACTTTTGAACCTCATATACAATGCCGTCGACGCTCTGAAAGAGAAGAGACCACAAGAGCCTACCATAAAGATAGCGGTCAAATACAACGAGAGCGTGAACATTAGCGTAAAAGATAATGGCGGTGGGATAGATAAAGGTATTATCGACAAGATTTTCGAGCCCTACTTTACCACGAAATACCAGGCAAGAGGAACGGGTCTGGGGCTTTATATGAGCAAAATGATCGTGGAGAAGAGACTCTCCGGGAGAATAACGGCCCGCAACACACGTCGCGGGGCCCTTTTTTGGATAGAGCTGCCCTTCTTTAGGGCTTGATGTCGTAGAATGCCTTCAACGCTCTGATGATCATGGCGTTTTTGGAGATTCTCTCCACTTTCGCATCTGCATGTACGCGATCGTAAAGATCCATAGGCAGTGTGATGGAGAATGTCTTGGTTTCGATCTTCTTTCTTTTCGCTACCGTTTTGTTTATGTTTTTAAGAAGGTCTATGATCTTGTTGGAATCGATAGGCTTTTGAATGAAGCTGTCGACTCCTATTTTGATCGCCTCTGAGATTTTGTTCATGTCGTTGCTGGCGGAGATGATGACTATGATCTGATCTGGCTTGATTTCGCGGATCTTGCGTGCAAGCTCAAGTCCGTCCATGCCCGGTAGAATGATGTCTATAAAGACTACGTCAGGCTTTTTCTGCTTATATATCTCAAGAGCATCTTCAGCATTCGAAGCGGAATCTACGGAGTTGAAGAAGTTTCCGAAAGTGGAGAGCATAAGCTCGTTCGCTTCCTTCTCATCCTCTACGACCAGAGCGTTGAGTTTTTTGGTTTCGTTCGCAATCTTCACGATATCGTTGTCTATCATGATATGACTCCTTTGATGATTGTTGTAATAGAATTGTAACCAATAAAAACATAAAGAAAAATTAACAAAGCCAAATACGTTAAAAATATTCAGGCACATAATATAATGACACAAAAGTGACATCTTGTTTTTAGAGGGATTTTAAAGTTTGAAAGTTTTTATGGAGATAAAATGGCGCGGTGGACGAGACTCGAACTCGCGACCCCCGCCGTGACAGGGCGGTATTCTAACCAACTGAACTACCACCGCACCGGATAATTTTGAAGAGTGGTGGTCGCTAGTGGACTCGAACCACTGGCATCCACCTTGTAAGGGTGGCGCTCTACCAACTGAGCTAAGCGACCTTTAAATTGGCGACCCCTAGAGGATTTGAACCTCTGTGTCCACCTTGAAAAGATGGCATCCTTGGCCACTAGATGAAGGGGTCATATGACCCTTACACATGGTGACCCGTGTTGGATTCGAACCAACGGCCCATTCCTTAAAAGGGAATTGCTCTACCAGCTGAGCTAACGGGTCGATATTTTTACGTTTATCTTGTAAACGTGAGCGAAATTATAGGAAAAAAGCCTCTTCTTGTCAAGTCTTTTGTGTCAAAACATTGACTAAAAGATCTGTTATACATTTTTAGAGTTGCAGCAGACAGATCGTCAAACGAGTGCGATTTGCCTACGGACGCCTGCAAAATCTCTAAAAACCGCTAACCTCTCCGAGACCCTGACGGGCAAGCGCGGTTTTTAGCCGAGATTTTTTCGACTCAAATCGCAAGTTCGACTCTCTATCTACTGCCACTCTTCATTAAATTTAGTCGGCGCTTGTGTTGAAACCGAGAAGAGTTTTAAAATAGATCTTCGGAAGCGACCTGAAAGAGAAGTTTGTAAGCGTAAAGCATGCTCTGGTCCTGAATGTAGTTGCGGTCACCTTCGAAGTGTAGCGCTTCTACTATTGTATGGGTTTCGCTTTGAGCGCCTATGATGACTGTTCCTACCGGTTTTTGAGGAGTTCCGCCTCCGGGGCCCGCTATACCGCTGACGGCCACTGCATAGTCGGCACTTGCGATCTCTCTGGCTCCCGTCAACATCTGCTCCACGCACTCTTTGCTGACGGCTCCATAATTTTCCAGGACCTCTTTCTCCACGCCGAGCCAACCGGCTTTGAGGGCGTTGGAGTATGTTACAAGCGATCCTCTGAAGATCGCTGAAGAGCCCGCTTCGGAGGTTAGTCTGGCAGCTATGCGCCCTCCTGTGCAGCTTTCGGCGAAGGTGACGCTTTTACCGGCTTTTGAGAGTCTGTGAATAAGATATGCGAAGATATTGGTCGACTCTATGACCCTATCTTCCATCAACTGTTTTACGCTTTTTAAAAAATTCTCCAGATTTCCGTACCGTTTCGAACCGCATTCGACTTCGATCCAACCGGGCGTAAGGGTAGCGGAGGTAAACTCTATTTCGTAGCTTTTCGCTATAGGGTCAAGCAGTGCGTACGCTCCCTCTTCATCCATATTGAATATATGAACGACTGCCTCTCTCTCCCCTTCGCCTATAAGAAATATCGGGACGTTTCTGCCCGGCTCGGCCATGACTACATTTACCGAAGAGTTTTCGTAGCGGAGCAGGAAACTGTTGTCGTCGTATATTTCGCTTTTTGAAGGGATGAGAATATTCTCTTTCAGGACCAGAGTGTCGTCCGTCATTGTCGCCAGGAGTTTGCTTATCGGTGCGAAAGACTTCTTGTTCGTCGCAATGACGATATTGCCGCCTTTGGCTATAAGCTCCTGCACTGTCGTAACTATATCGCTGCTCGTTTCCGGAATCTTTAGAATCTGCTCCGTGAAACCGAGGTGTTCAAGCTCGCGCTCGAGGTACTCCATGAAGGGTCTGTTGATATAGAGGTTTTTTCCTATGACTACAAGACTGTTTTTCATATGCCGAATCCTCCTGTTCTTGCTATT
>JALSPH010000276.1 GCA_026986055.1 Campylobacterales bacterium | reverse complement strand
ATGAACCGTTTGACTCAGTGGTTCTACGTGAGCAGCCCTACCCTCTAAAAATCTCTGTTTCAAAACCAGAGATCTATACGCTTTATTGAGCTTCATAGCCCTTTCGTGTGAAGGGTATAGCAGCAAAGAGATATCTTCACCCATTTTTTCTACCATAGTAGTATTGATTTCACCGTTTGAAAGAAAGAACCTCCTTTTTATCTCCTCGTTGTCTCTAAACTCGTCACCTGCGCCATTCAACCTCAAATATGTGCTAAATTCGCCGCTGCCGTCGCTATACCTAAGCTCCTTTACCCCTTTTAGGCTCTTTTGGCTCCAGTGGTAAAAACCGCTGCGCCAATCGTTGAGCTTTCTTTGGTATGAAAATATGGAATCGACGGTTGCGGTAATGCCGCTGTGACACCCCATGCAGTTTAGTGTCTCTTCGTAGCTTTGGGGTCGCAACTCTCCGTACCTATCCTCTATGAACCCTTGGTACACCCACCCCTGGCCGTTACTTAAACCGATCTCCATATTTCCTTGAAAACTCTCCAGCCTCTCCGGGTTCAAATCTTTCTCTTTTATTTTCGTATATGCAATGTTTTTCAAGTCTGCGTACGTAAGCCAAAAGAGTTTTTTCGCATATCTAAGCTCCTTCATTCTGGGAGCGATGGATACGGTACCCTTTGCATCGCTTTTTATATATCTTACAGAGTGCAAAAATTCGGTACCTTTCGGAAAGAGCCCGGCCGCAAGCTCGATCGCTCCATTTAGCTGCAAATCTTTTGCAGCACCGACATAGTACATCTGCCTGCCTTTCGTAGGCGCCCAATCATACTTTATCTTTGAAGCTATCGATATATTGCCGTCCTTGTCCAGGTCTACTCCAAAAAGCCTCTCATCAACAGGTTCTATCTTAACATCTTCTCTTTTTACCAAAGACTCCACTATCGAAAGGTTGACTTTATAAACGGTAGCGTTGAACTCGCCATCTGCATCGAACTTACGAAAATAGTCCGGCAGTCTTATCAAAACATCGTCGGTAGAGCCGTTTGTAGGCCAAAAAGTGCCTAGAAACGGTATATAGGCAAAAGCTACCCAACCGGTATAGCTTCCGTCGCTCTCTCTGTCAAATCCGTTCTCATCGAAGTTATAGTAGCAATCAGGTATATAACCGCTCCACTCTCCATCGCCGTCCATATCCCAAATCTCAGGCAGGTTTTCAAGATTTTTGCTAAGTGTCAACTCCCCATTTTCATCTATATAGTTGCTTCTGTTTACATATCTCGTTATCTCGTCGTCGCTTATTTTTGAAACATCGCTACTGAAATCTTCAAACAGATTTTTAAAAGGGTTCACTTTGGCAGGTGCCGGAAAGTCGTAAAATGTTTGTAAAGTCTCATTTTCAAGTATTGGATTTGGCTCTATATTTCTATTGTGACAAACGTAGCATGGGTTGTGCACCCCGAGCCTATCTTGAGTTTTCGTGTAACACATGGAGGGTATGTAGGCAGATGGATTTTTTACGCTTTGGGTTCGAATATCGTATCCGTTTGTACTATCGAAGAGACTCTTTCGACTCTCGCTTTGAAGCTGCTCCTCTCCGCCGCACCCTATAAAAAGCAAAATGGTAAATAGAGCAAGAGGTTGTTTATATCTTTTCATTCTATCCCTTCACACCTTGCAAGAAGAACTTGCAAGGTATTTAAAAGAGCTATTTTTTACCGCCCACCTGAATGTAACCGACATAAGACTCGACATCGAAAGGATCTTTTACTTTATCTTTGTCCGACTCGCCGTATGGGTGCTGAGTAACGAAGTTTATGTATGTAAAGCCGTTTATGTTCGGCTGCCACATAGCGGATGTCGTTTCTGAGCCGTACGGCGTGGACACGACTCTGTCTTTAAGCTTCTCGTTTTCGGTGTCAAACGCCCAAAGAAGGTCGTTTTGATGATAAGAGGTATCTTCACCTATCAAAAGGGTGTAGCTTCCGGGAAGATATGTGATGTTATCCGGGCTTGCTATACCGTTTATGTCGCAACTGTTGTTTGCGTAACTGCTGTTTTCATCGTAACTTTTGGGAGTTCCTGCAACTACCGCATACATGTTTTTAACGGCATACTGAGTCAGGTTGGCGCCGTCAGAGTCTTTCATATTGGCGTCTATATCCAAAGCGTAAACCGCTCCGCACTTGTTGTACTCAAGCTTTATGTCGTTGTTCCCGCCAATATCGTACTTATCATTCGCTTCGCCATACTTTTTATTATCTTCCATACCTTTTGCTATCTGGCTTATAGCCATATAGACTCTCTTCTTGTCAGGGTCGTACGTGATACCCTCCATTTTACGAAACTCGCTTGTAGCTCCAAGCATAGCCGCATATCTTCTAGATTCCAAAAATGCCGCAGCCTTCTCCTGGCCCGCTTTCACCTTCAAACACTCGGCACCGTTGGTCGTGTTTATGGCAGTGAAGCCGGTGGGGCAGGTTCCGTCGCCGTTCATCGTCGCACTATCGAAAATATCGCTAAAGAGAGGCTTGCTATCGACTATAGCTTTTATCTCCGCATCGGTAGCGTGCCCCAGTTTTATCCACTCAAGGTCCGCACTTCCCGCACCGACATTTGAAGTCTGATTCCACTTGGCCGCATAGAGAGTTCCGGCACTTAGGTCGTTCGCATTGTCTGCTACATACATGAAAAAGACGCAGTTTGTACCGTCATCTGAAAGATATACGGTCTTTGCGTCAGGCATAACGTATGCGAGCTCATGAGAGAAACGCCCCATACTGTAGTGTTTCGTATAGTTCGTGTCTCCTGCAGCGTTTAGTATGGCAAGTTCCGTTATCCAGCCGTAGTAGTAGGGACTTGCAAGTGTCAAGTCACCGCCAAAATATGGAGCTATCTGATCGTAGTATTTGTTTACGCTTCCGGTCGTAATATCCAAAGTAGCCGCATTCGGCTCATACTCTTCGCTCCCTAAAAATGTGTTCCATGGTGTTTTGCTTCCTGCGCAGTGGACATAACCTCCATGATAATCTTTTTGGGATACGAACTTCAGATCTGCAGCTTTAAGCTCTCCGGTCGTACCGTTTTGATCGAGCTTTGCTACATATATCGCCCCTATCTGACACTCAAACTGCGTAACCATAAACAAAGAGCCATTTTGGTCTATGAACTCTGTATGATCGGGGCCGCTTCCTCCAAACTGTCCGTTACATATGTATTGGCTGCCGTCAGCTTCCAGAAGGGGCTGATCGTTCATATCTTTCAGCAGTCCAAACGTTTCGCCGCCTAAAGTAACGCCGGTCCTAAAAACGGTTCTATACTCAAGAGAGTACTCTTTCTCTGCTCCATTCTCTTTAAGAACGATTTTATCCGCTACGTTTATCTCTCTTTTTTGAGCATCACTCGCCGGATAAGCTATGCTGCTATCTCTAACCGAATAGCTATCTTCCGGTGTTACAACGGCATTGTCTCCTCCACAGCCGCCAAGCAGTGCAATCGCCGCAAAAGATGATATGACAATTGCTCCAAACCTATACTTCCTATCCATCCCGCTCTCCTTTTTAAAATATGTCGGAAGTATGCATGAGAGCGGTTACGAAGCGGTTTCCAAACAGTTACGTAAGAGTTACAACTGTTTGCAATTTAATTTTTGAATTGGATGCTCTGAAAAATTTGAAAATTTACTCAAGCTTTCGCTCATTATCAATTTTTCAGAGTGTTCAAGTGCCCTAAAGATGCACATGTTGCCAACTCAATAGTAGTCGTTTGGCGATCTCTCTGCTTCCACTTCAAAATGCATAAGATATATTTTAGAGAGTGCCTTGCCAATCGCTTTTTATGCCATAATAGCGATTCGAAATTTGAAATCTATACAGGCGGTTGATGAAAAGAGGAAAAGTAGTCTCGTTTTTTCTATCTTTGGCGATACATTTGATCATCTTTATTCTCATATGGCAGTTACTTCAAAAAAATGAAGAGAGACTTTTAAGCGCAAGCAGCTCAAAACGGGTAGATATATCGCTGCAAGACTTCATCACACCGCCTCCTCAAAAGCCAAAACCTCTAAAAACATCATCCCAAAAGAGCCCCCTAAAAGAGCAAAAGCCGAAAGTTCCCGTAAAAACGAAAGAGAGGGCAGAGAAAAAAGAGAAAACCTCCCCAAAGCAAGAGAAGCCAAAAACCGTAAAACGGAAAGTACCGGAGCAAGAGAAGAGAGTGGCGACGAAGAAAGATACTCCTGCTCCTAAAAAAGTAACCGCACCCAAACCGAAAATCGAAAAAGCGGAAAATGAGATATCGCCGAAAGAAGTTGAAAAACAAGAAGAGGCTAAAGAGAAGAGGTCCCCACTTTCTAAGCTTGCCGGTGCACTGGGCGTACCTGCGATGCCCCCATCCAAACCTTCACCTCCATCTATAGCCAAGATCAACGACGCACTTTTCGATCGTGAATTCAAAGCTCTTTACAAAGATGATTTCGACCGCTTCACTCCCGAGCAGAAAAAGTTCATCAAAGACAACCTATCGCGTATTCAGGGCATTACGCAACACTACCTGACCGTCAGAGGCTACCCCTACATAGCCGCCCGCTTGGGACAGTCCGGTATGAATATAGTCGAGTTCGACCTTCACCCAAACGGCGATATAACGGGTCTTAAGGTCATAAAAGGTTCAGAGTCCGAAATCTTGGACAAAAACTCCCTCGATACGATAAAAACCGCCTACAAAGACTACCCGCGCCCAAAAGAGGTAACGAAGATCAGGTTTTACATATATTATAGATTGTATTGACGCTCTATTTTCCAAAACTCTCCAGCAGCTTTTTTGCACCTTTGTAGATAGGCTCATCTACGAACCCCAGCTCCTCGTCGGCAAAACCGCTTCGGTTTGGATCCGACTCGAAAAGCTCTACTACCCGGCGCGCCCACTCAAGCTCCTCCTCTTCGGGAGAAAAGAGTCTGTTGGCTATCTCGACTTGCGCGGGAGAGATACACCCTTTTGCGTGGAACCCCATCTTTCTTTCAAGAAGGCACCAATTCTCGAAAGCCTCATTGTCCGTATACTCCTGAAAGACGAACGAAACGGGCAAAGCTCCCTGAGCGGCACTCTTTAGTAAAAACCTCGACAATATGTAGTGAACGGTGGGGTTGTGAAGCTGTAGAATACGCTGGGGTATTCCCATTGATGCCAAAAGGTCAAGAATGCCGAGGTAAAAGAGCTCCACACGATTGTCGACTCTAAGAGTCGAGAGTGCTTCGAATGCCTCTTTCGTCTCTATGGAGAGGTCAATTTTTATCCTTTCGTCAACCAGTTCAAGAGCCTTTGCCACATCATCTGCACTCTTTACTTTGGGAATTCTGACGGCATCGGGCAAGATAGCGTTTAGATACTCTATCTCTTCGGTGCCGCCTTCATTTAGAGGGTTGATTCTAACAACCGTTCTTGAGTTTATACTTTTTGCATTAGCTAAAAAGAGAGCTATTAGTCTAAGTGCCATAGGCTTCATAGAGGGCGCTACGCCATCTTCTATATTTAAAACTACGACATCGGCCTCCAGGCCATCGAGACGATTCAGATGGCGCAATCGGTCACCGGAGAGCATCAGAGCACTTCTGATATATGGCGGTTCGTAGCGCACACTCTGAGATTTTCCGCCTCTAAGTCGCTCTATCGCATCGAGGTCGCCTCTCTTTACGATCTCTTCAATCTCTTCAAGATTTTCAAAAATCACTCTTCCCCCTCCATATGCAGGTAGTGAAAAATCGCTCTTATCTCACTTTCGGTCAAAAAATATGTAGGCATTATCCTGTGACGCTTAAGCAGACTCCTTTTCAATTTCGCAAGAGAGACTTTTCTGATATCCGGGCCTCTTAGCTCCATCTCTTCTGCATCCTCTTTATATTTTGCTATCAAAGCTCCCTCGCCTCTTTTACCGTGGCAATGTATACAGCCTATGCCTCTGGGGTTGTTGTAGAGCATCTGCCCATACTCGCCCTCGGTTATGAACGACTCGTCGGCAAAAAGCGCAGAAATTAAAAATAGAGGTAGAATGTACTTCACTTACCGCCTTTTAATCAACTTTTAGCTATTATTACCGCACC
>JALSPH010000275.1 GCA_026986055.1 Campylobacterales bacterium | reverse complement strand
CGACTATCTTGTGGGGCTTTTTGGCAGAAGCTGTTTCCTCTTTCTTCACTCTTTTTTCGCTCTCTTTTTCACTTTCATCTTCGAATGTTTCGAAGTTGAACTCTTTTGCTTCCTCCTCTTTTGTCTCATCTTCACTCGGTGGAGTATTGGAAGATACTTTTTTCGCTCTTTTTTGCTCTTTTGAACTCATTTTTTCCGCAAGAAACTTTTTCAAAATCGAAATGATCTCTTCTCTTATGAGAGGTTTTGTCGTGTACTCGTCGAGCCCTTCTGCTAGGAAGCGCTCCCTGTCTCCTTTGAGTGCGTTTGCCGTAAGGGCTACAATCGGAATGTGCGGTACGTTTTCATCCTCTTCATAATCGAGGATTTCGTGGGTAGCTTCGACACCATCCATTACCGGCATCGAGATATCCATGAATATTATGTCAAAATCGCCGTTTCTGCGTTTTTCGAAGGCTTCGAGGCCATTGTCCGCCAGTTCGACCGTAAGTCCCAAATCTTCAAGGGTACGCTTGATGAGCTTCTGGTTGATCGTGTTGTCCTCTGCAACAAGCGCTTTTGCGTTGAACCCTATATGCTCAAGATCGAGAAGCGGACGACGAACCTCTTTGACCACTTCCGATGTCGCAGCTTTGAGAACGGCGACCATTTTGGTAGCATTGACAGGTTCGTATAGAATCTTTTCGCAGTGTAGCTTTAGAGTTTCGATACGCTTTTGCTGAGTAGATTTGATAATCACATTGCAATGGAGGGGAGTTTTACCCATTTTGCGAAGATCTGCATCCGATGCATAGTCGCTGTCGATCAGTACCGATTGTACTTTCTTTTCCGATGCAAGTTTTATAAGATCTTCCGGTGCTCCGAACGGAACGAGTGTTGCGCCGTAATAGTCGAGATACTCTTTTATATACTCATCCTGCTTCTTCTGCATTCCTGGTGCTGTGTACATCGCTATCGAAACATTGGAGAAGCGTTTGTACATATCTTCGTTCATTTGAGGGAGCTCGTCGAATTCGAGAGTGAAGTAGAACTTCGTTCCTTTGCCGAGCTCGCTCTCAAGCTGCAGGTGTCCGCCCATAAGTTCTGCATATCTTGCGGAGATTGTAAGGCCAAGCCCCGTACCGCCGAATTTTCTCGTGACGCTTGTGTCCGCTTGAGAGAAGGCTTCGAAAATATGCGCTTTTTTGTCCGGAGATATACCGATACCGGTATCTTCGACACTGAAGCTGATGGCGCATCTTTCAGGATCTTCTGCTTCTACTTTTCTGATTTCTACGTTTATAGCTCCGCCCTGGTTGGTGAACTTGACCGCATTGCTGAGAAGGTTGATAAGTATCTCTTTGATTTTGGTCGGATCACCTTTTATCGGCTGATTCAATCTGGGGTCTATGAAGCATGCCAGATTTACACTCTTTTCTGCAGCTTTGACGGCATAGATCTCTACGGCACTCTCGAACTCTTCGATAGGATTGAAGACGATATTCTCTATCTCTACCTTGTTGCTCTCGATTTTGGAGAGGTCGAGGATGTTGTTGATGATTTCAAGAAGGTTTTCCGAACTCTTCTCTATGATGCTTACAAACTCTTTCTGCTCCCCTTTTAGCTCGGTATTTTTCAAAAGTTCGGTAAAGCCCACGATTCCGTTAAGCGGAGTTCTTATCTCATGGCTCATATTCGCCAGGAAAAGACTCTTGGCTTCACTCGCCTCCTCGGCACGCTGCTGTTCGTGCCTCGCCTCCTCTATGATGGTCTGCAAGAGGGCGTAAGCTTTGGCAGTTCCCTCGGCTGTATCGAGGTTGATGTCTATCTGTTTACTGGTCGACTCGGCAGCGCTTTGCAGAATAGCTTCGAGGTTTTTGATGTTTTGGGTGATCTCTCTACTTACTATATATCCAAGAGTGGCAAGGATTAACGTGATTATCCATAGCGCAGCGGATGCAAGAGCTATAAACATCTGCTCCTCCATCGTCTTGGCACTCTTTTGCTCAAGAGAGGAGAAGATGGTCTGTTGAGCTTTGGAAAGGCGTGAAATCTTTTCCGTATTTATCTTGAACCATTGAAGAGGGTCTACCGTGTAGTAACCGTCATTGATGGAGTGAAGAATTTCGGTTCTGGCTTTGGATAGTGCGTTGAAAACTTTTTGGGCATCGGCGGAGGCAAGAAGAGCGTGAACACGTTGCTTCAACTCTTCATCGTTTATGAAATCGTAGTCGTATGAGTCGGCCTGTCCTATATAGTGGATCCACCTTTGCAGCTCTTCATCGCTCATTTTCGTATATCTGGTGAGAATATAGGACATGAAACCGCGCTCTATACCGCTGTACTCTTTTGCTTTCGCAAAGTTTACATAAGCTTTCGCTTCATTTGCAATCTCATGCTCCAGTCCGATAGTGGTGACTTTGTCTATCTCTTCAAGAAGGGATTTTATAAGAACCGAGTAGTAGTTGAAGAAGGCTTTGTCGAAACTTATCTGAAGAGAGTCGATCTGCTCCCGTTTTTGTCTCAACATTCCGAGAAGAAGTCTTATGAGCTTTTTCGGTTTGACTTCGGTGTGGTTGGAGAGATACCTGTTATAAACTGCTATAGCTTTGTCTACCTCCGCACGCTGCTTTTTTAGCTTTTCTACAGCTTTTTTGCCGTTTGATGCGATATATATCGAAGTGAGTCCCCGTTCGACTGCAAGTTGCGTAGCAACGTCGTTGACCAGTTTATTGTAGCCGATTCTCTCATTTAGCATCTGCACTTTGAGATAATTGGTAGCTGACTGGTATAGAAAGAAACTGGCGAATGCCAGCAAAAGTATAATCGGAAAAAGCGATATCAGTTTCAGTTTGCTCTGTACGCCTAATTGCATGGGTCACCTCTGCTTATATTGGAATATTGTATTTTGTCGCTATCGCGGTGCACTCGTTGGCTCCGCCCTCTTTACCCTCTTTAAGAAGGTTGAGTATCAACTTTTTATCTTTGCTTTTGCTCAAAATAATCGCCTCCGCAAGATAGCATTTAGCTCTAATGTTTCCGAAGTCCACGGCCGTTTGCAGATATTTTTTCGCTTTGAATATATCTTTTTTTACCCCTTTGCCTTTGAGGTAGAGAAGCCCCAGAAGAAAGTGGGCCTGCTCGGAACCTTCCTCATCAATCGCTTTTTGGAGCATCTCTTTGGCTTTTAGGTAATTTCCGGTTTTATATGCTCGAATGCCATCTGAGAAATAGCTTGCATAACCGATTGCGGGGAGCAGCAGAAGGAGCGTAAGGAGACCTTTTTTCACGCGTACTCCTTTGCCATCATTTTGGTAAGTGCAGCAAGTTTGTGGTAAAAGTCTATCAACTCTTTTTCCACCTCTTGTGGAGTTTTTGCATGTTGGACATTCTCCATCAGCAGACGCATATCTTCTATTCTCAAGTTCGCTGCAACTCCTTTGAGTTTGTGGGCCACTTCGTTGATAGTTCCTATGTCGCCTTTGTCGTATGCCTCTTCAAACGTCGCTTTTTCCTCTCTTGCCTGCTCTATGAAGTCGTTGACGAACTCGAGAATAAGAGATTCGGGAAGGCCCAAAGCATCCGCTGCTTCATTGGGGTCGAAAATGATAGTTTCACCCGTATCTCTCTCTTCTAGCTTCAACCCTTTTGAGGTTTCGGGTTTCCTCACTACGGTTTCCGTCTCAGCTGAAGTTTCCTGAATCGCCTTTTGCAGAGGTTCGGCATCTGCCTCTACGTCGCTTTTCGCCTCTGTCCTGCGTGAAATGGAGGTCGATTCGGGCAGGTAAAAGGAAGCGAGTTTTTGCATATAGAAGTCTATTTCGTCCCATACTCTTTTTAGCTCTTCACCCTCTTTGGCGTCAATTATCTTTTCCAATGCTTCGGTTAATGTATCCATCCTCAGGTTGGCAGCAATACCTTTTAGTTTCAGTGCCTCTTTTTTGACTACATTGATGTTTTTTGACTCCAGGGCCGCTTCAACTTCCATCCGGTCCTCAAGATATGTCGTTGCGAACTCTTTTATAAACGCTTTTACCATAGTTTCCGGTAGACCGAGTGTGGCGGATACTTTGCCTATATCGGGTATTTGTATGGAGCTTTTCTCTTCCGTTTCAGTCGCTGCAGCCAAGGTCGTTTCAGATGGTTTCTCTTCCGGAGCTTTTTCGGCTACAGACTCTGAAATTTCCAAGGTTTCGAAGATCGGACTCTCTTTGCCACTTTTTGATTCATCCTCGATTTTTAGGCCGATTTCCGGAGTTTGAGGTAACTCTTCCTTCGTAGAGGAAATATCTGTAGAAGAGAAGAGTGGAGTCTCCTCTTTTTTCTCTTCGCTTTTTTCTTCAGGAGAACCGAATTCGAAGTCGACCAGTTCAAGAGGTTTCTCCTCCTCTTTTGGTTTGGAAGCGGCAGAGCTATCTTCAAAAGCGATATTTGGTTCAAAATCTCCTCGCTCCTCCACCTTTTCGAAAAAGGGTTCTCTCTTTTCTTCGACTGATGGAGTTTCGAAAGGTTCGGCTAGTTCGGCAGCACTCTCTTCGATAAAGCTTGTTTCGGTCATGCTATTTGCGAAAGGAGGTTCTTGGGACATACTCTCTTCAAAATCCTCCACTATGGCCGAGCCATCCACAAGTTTCAGGTTTTTGAACTCTATCTGGTAGAAAAACTCGGGTGTGTTTTCATCGAACTCCACAGGGTAGATAGTCTCCATAGCCAGTTCGCATTCGTAAGTGGCACTGTCTTTGGTAGAAATAAGAACCCTCTTTTGGACTTCGGTAGCATTACGCAAAAAGTTCAGCCAGGAGAAATTTTCGAAGTTGTATATATATCCCGGTCGCTTTACGAAAAGTTCGCTATAGTCGTTATGTTCGTCGTTGAAGTGCTCTATATCGTGATATCCCGCAAGCTTTAGAGCTTTTTTCGAGATACAGAATAGTTTGCCGTCATTTCTATAGATTAACACGCTTATCCTTTACTCTTCTCATCTTCAAGCATCTGAGCGTATTTATGGATTACAGAGTCGATATCTATCCTTTTTGCCGGATGCCTGGCGGCTATGTATCCAACCTTTTTGCCATCTTTGTAAATAGGCTTTATAAAAGTATCCACCCAGTAATATCGGCCATCTTTGCGTAAATTTTTAACGATCCCTTTCCACTCCTTGTCGGCTTGAATCGTATCCCACATCTCTTTAAAGGCCGCTTTTGGCATATCCGGGTGGCGTATTATGCTGTGCGGTTGCCCAAGGAGCTCCTCTTTCGTATAACCGGAAATCTCTATGAATTTCCGGTTTGCGTATGTGATGATGCCGTTTAGATCCGTTTCGCTGATAATGATGCCGTCGACGAATGTGTACTCTTCATCTATCGGTTCAGGTCTTTTCATGTAAAGGTCCGTTTCCTTTGAAAAAATTGCAGACTCTTTGAAAATAGATTTGGATTTTTCTTATCTTTAACGTTCATTGCCGGTGGTGCTCCAATAGACTTTACTTAAAAAATAGAAACTGAAAAAATTGTTGGGAAATAATAACATAATCTTCTATCTCTTTCGCTTATTCTTATATAAAAAAGTATATCGGTCATATTGGAATTTTTTTCAGGTATAAGTGGAGAGTTTTTGCATCTTTTTCACTGAGAACCGTTTTTAAAGAGTCCAAATCGCTCTTTCTGATCTCTTCGAAAGAGCCGAAATAGTTTAGAAGCTTTTTCACCTTGGCCGGTCCTATCCCTTCGACTTCAAGCAAAGAGACCTCTTTCTGCTCTTTTAGGCGCTGCTTTTTATGGAAAGTTATGGCAAATCTATGGGCTTCGTCGCGAAGACGCTGAAACCACTGAAGCCTTGCATCGCTCGGCAGCAGTTTCAAAACAGCGTTTGATGTGTAGAGAATATCTTTTGCGGCACCTTTTGCACGATGAGCTTTTGCATCCAGCTTCTCTTTGGCTATAGCCACCACAGGCAAGTTTACCCCTGCACTCTCAAGAAGCGTTACGGCAAGTTCTCTAAGAGTCTCTCCTCCATCCAAAAGCCACAGATCGGGTGGCGGCATGCTCTCAAAGGAGGAGATTCTGCGACTCAGCATCTCTCTCATCTGCCCATACTCATCTTTTGCATTCAGGTTGTAGTGG
>JALSPH010000274.1 GCA_026986055.1 Campylobacterales bacterium | reverse complement strand
ATGAGGGTCGTGGCAGCTTGTACATCTTACGGTCCCTTCCGAGACCAGGTCGCGTATCGTCTTCGCTCCGGACCAGCCGTTCAAGATGAATGTTTCCGGCCTTAAACTCGCTTTGCTGCCGCTTTCGCTGTATGGCGAATAGTTGATGCCTACGGGATGGCTGTGCACGAAGCTTCCATTCGGTAACGGTTCGTTGTTTACCGAAGCCGTAGCGGTGTTAAGGTTGAACTTTTGAGGAGCCTCTTCGCTGAATAGCGAGATGTTCGGAGCGTTTACACCGTCGTGACAGGTTAGACAGACTCTTACCATGACGTCCGGTGTTTGGGAGGTTTGTGCTCCACTCACATTTTGGTCCATCCCGTATACACCGAAGGTGCTCTCGTTTTCACCCTGCGGAAGCCATTTTGGAGCCTCAGTATCGCCGCTTAAAGAGTCGTGTGGAATATGGCACCATATGCAAAGTTCCGGTTTCTCTTCACCTTTCGGTACGATTACACCACGCAAAAGATTGTGTTTGGTTGTATAAATTCCACTTTCGTCGATTTGATTCAGCGAAAATGCGCAAACAGTCGTCGTTATGAACAGCGCCGAAACGGCAATTTTATTTAACGCTCTCATTTTCATTTTCTCCCCCATACTCTTTGAGCTTTCTGTACTCATCGGGGTGCTCTTTTTTCCACCGCTCGCTTACGTACTGATAAACCTGTACCCGAGCGTTGAAAGAGTCGACAATGTAGACAAGATCGTTCTCATCCACATAGACCCCTGCCGGAAGATAGAACTTAGAAGGTTCGAAACCGGCACCTCCGAAATAGAGAAGTATGTTTCCTTTGTCGTCGAAGATCTGAACATTATTGAATGCAGCGTCGGAGACATATATGTGGCCTTCCGAATCTATGCCTATTCCCTTCGGTCGTGCAAACATTCCGGGTTTGTCTCCAAGGCGGCCGAATTTACTCAAAAAGTCTCCGTCTTTGTCGAAAATCTGGACTCGGAAGTTTTGAGTGTCGACTACCGCAACATTGTCGTTTCTCGGATCTATCGCAATATTTGTCGGGAAGTTGAACTCTCCCTCCTCTATGCCTCTTTTCCCAAACTCAAAAAGTAGTTTTCCGCTTGTAAGATCGTAAACTTTGACATTATGCGATTTCGTGTCGACTACGTAAATTCTGTTGAGTTTTTTGTTTATAGCTATGCCTGAAGGGCGCCTGAACTCCCCTTTTTCTCCAAGAGCGAAAAAGAGAGAGCCGTTTTTTCGGTACCCAAATACCTTTTTCAGTTTCGAGTCCGAAACGTATATAGTGTCATTTTTGCCGATAGCTATGCTTACAGGAAGAGCTAGCTTTCCGGGAGGTCTGTCACCGAGAAATGTGATTTTCTTGTTTTTTCTGTCGATAACGAATACAAGGCCTATAGCCGTGTCGGTAACGTATATGTTATCACCTTTTGCAGCAACGCCGTAAGGCTTGAAGAGGTTCTTTCCTATCCCCTTTTGCTCCTCTCCAATCAGTGCATCGAGAACTTTTGTCTCTTTGAAATTAGCTTCACCTCTGTAACTGTCCACATAGAATATCTTCGGATCTTCCGGCGGCGGCGGCATAATGATTCGCAGCTCTTCACTTTTTTTGGGAGCGCAACCGGTACCCAACAGAGCTAATACAAATATAGATAGTAGTCGAAAAAAGAGTTTTTTCAAGGCACATCCTTACACTTTGTTATTCGATATGTCGTCATTATATCAGAAAAGTGCCCATGACAATTTAAAAGATGCGGGCAGTATGAGTATTAAAATACTTTATAAAGAACGCAAAGAGTCACGATAAAATTGTTCTGAGAAATCTCGATTTCCCATGACAATTCTACTTATGGCAAAAAAAATGGGCCGACCCCTGAAGGCCGTGCCCATCTTTAGCGGCTTACTTGTCGTGGCAAGTCAGACATACACGGCTACCCGCGTTGCTGTTTTCGCCGACAGTCGCTTTGTTTCTTCTGAGGAAAGTGTCACTTTCACCGAGGTGAGGATCGTGGCAGCTTCCGCACTCCACTTTGCCGTTTCTAAGAAGACCGGCAATGGTCGTAGCACCGCTCCATCCGGTAATAGCAGTAGTAACGGGCTTCAGGCTAGCCGCACCTTCTACGTATGTGATAGATACAGGGTGGTCGTTGGTAAGATCAGGGTTTGGTTGAGTGGAACCGTCACCTATCTGAGTCACGCCTGCAGGCATAGTGAATGCCGTTCCGGCAGCAGTAGCGCCGAATGCAACGTTTTGTCCACCTGCTACATATCCGCCCGAACCGGGAGCGTTAACGATGGAGTTGATAGCGCTTACACCGTCATGGCAGCTAAGACATGCAAGCGAAGGTGCGCTTGGTTGAATCTCAGTAGTAGTTCCTGCTATAGTCTGTCCGGCTACGCCTGCAGCTGTAGCTCCATACATTTTGAAAGACCCCGTAGGTGTAGCTTTGTTCCAAAGAGGTGCACCTGAGAAGTCTGTGTTAGAGGCGTGCGGGGTGTGGCAGTATACGCATATTTCGTCGTTGTTCTGCCCTGCATTTGCCTTGATAGTACCACCACCTGAAGCAGAGAGGTCGTGCTTACTTCCTGTAATTACAGCCATTGCAGAAGTTACTCCGAAAGTGAGTAGTGCAGCGGCTGCAACTTTCGCTATGTGATTCATCTTCATGAAATCCTCCTATAGTTTTTTTATCTTTACAACTTCAATTGTAGCAAGAGTGTGTAAAAATTATGTAAATTTAAGTAAAATAATCTGTTGTACTACAAATATAGTTACTATTTTACCAAACTAACCTTCCTGTTATAGATTGTCGATATTTCAAAGTTGTAGAAATATTCTGAAATAGTACTTTCGCCGCTTTCGATGTAATCTTCTATAACTTTCTCCAAAAATTCCGCAATTTCGTCAGGTGCAAGCAACACTCCCGTTCTTTTCGAAAAAAGGCTATTTTGCCCCTCTATCTTTCCGCCTACAAGAAGTTCGAACCCTTTTATGCTCTCACCGTTACGCTTGAAAGTCGTGCCGCTGAGCCCGATATCCGCTATGCAGGGATGTGCACACGAGTTGGGACAGCCGTTTACGCTTATAGTTACCGGTTCGCCGAATGCGGGAAACCTGTTTTCAAGATAGAGGGCTACATTTTGAGCCACACTTTTTGTTTCGCTTATAGCGAATTTACAGAAATCCAGACCGGTACATGCCGTAGTTCTGGTTCTAAATGCCGAAGGGTATGGGTTTACTCTCATCTTTTCCAGCTCTTCGCAAAGGCTCTTTACCTCATTTTCGGGAACATCGGTAATGATGAAGTTCTGTTTCGTCGTCGTCCTTATCTGGGAGACTCCTCTCTCTTTCATGATTTCGTAAAGCTTCAGAACTCTTTCGCCGCCGAAGACTCCGCCGAAAATCGCACATCCGATATGACTTCGTCCCTTCTCTTTAGCCGGCATGATGCCGCAATGGTGCCTCTTTTTGGACTCCGTTACCTTTGGATAGGGCCCGTCGACGATCTTGACACCGCTTATCTCTTCAAGAGTCGCTTTGAACTTTTCTGCTCCCCACTCCTTTATCAGATGTCCCAGCCTCGCTCTGTTTCTCTTCTGGCGGTTTCCGAAATCTCTGAATATCTCTACGGTGGCTTTTGCGATAGGTACTATCTGCTCCTCTTTTATATAGCCCAGAAAGTCGGCGAAACGTCTGTTGCTGGCGAGGCCGCCGCCTGCAAAGAGAGCAAACCTCACGTCGCCGTTTTCGGTTCTTTGGGCGACGAAGCTAAGATCCTGTATCTCATGCGGCATACAGTGGCTGGAGCAGCCGCTTACACCTATTTTGAACTTTCTGGGCAGGTTGCTGAAGTCTCTGTTGGCGTCGAAGAGCGAATTGATCTCTTTTACAACGCTTCCGACATCGACGATCTCGCTTCCCGACTTTCCGTTCAGCGGGCAGGTTACCGTGTTTCGCACTACGTCTCCGGCAGCCATTCTCGTCGTAAGTCCAGCCTCTTCAAGCTTTTCGAAGATTGCCGGAAGATCCTTCATCGATACCCAGTGATACTGCAGATCCTGTCTTGTGGTGAAGTCTGCGGTGCCTCTTGCATATTTTAGAGATATCTCTCCAAGAGCTTTTAACTGCTCTCTCTCTATTGTGCCGTTCTCTATTTTGACGCGAAGCATGAAATATTGGTTATCGTCATCTTCGGGCTGAAGAGTTCTGTTTTGGGTGTAGAGTCCGTACCATTTTAGGCGGTCTATATCTTCAGGGTCCACATCTTTGCCGCTTCGGGCGTATCTATAGATATCTTCTATGACGTCGAGGCCATCTTTCTCTCTCTTTATCCTCTCTACACGCTGGGCTTTACTCTCTTTCATCATTTTCTCCTTGCTGGGGCTACTCCCCGATCTTTGCACATCCCCACTCCGGGTAGTGTTTTCTAATATAAGCGTTCAGCTCGATCTCCGCCCGGTTGTAGGCTCTTTTGCTGCTTGCACTCTTGGCACTTGTTCCTACGATCATCCCGGCGCCGACCGTATGGTTCGTTATCTTGTCGATTACAATAAAGCTTCCCGTCCCTTTGATGGCTCCATAGTTGTCGCAAGCGATCTTTCTTGTAAGAGCGAGAGTACACTCTCCTATCTCGTTCAGAGCAAGCTCGCTCGTTTCTATCTCCTCCCAACTGTTGACATCTTTTTTGAAGTGGATGGTCTCGAAAACGGCGTCTATAACGGTAGTAGCCCTCTTTATCTCATACTCCCTGCCTATTTTGAGCGGCTCCTCATCCATCCAGACCACCATCGCTTTTATGGTTTCGGAGGTTTCAAGGGGGTCGTCAGCTTTTACGATCATATCCCCCCTGCTTATATCTATCTCATCTTCAAGCGTGATCGTAACAGCCATAGGAGCGTAATATTCGATGTCGGGTCTAAAATGTTCAACGTTTGACTCCAGGCAGTTTCGTTCAGATATGTCGCCTGCGTTTATTATGCTTTTGATCTTCGACCTTTTTCCAGATGGCAAAACGGTGATCTCGTCGCCAACTCTTACGCTTCCGCCGGTGATGGTTCCGCTGAAGCCTCTGAAGTCGAGGTTCGGCCTGTTTACATACTGTACGGGAAACCTGAAAGTCTCAAGGTTTATATCTTTAGCTATCTCAACCGTGTCTAAGAATTCGAGCAGCGGTTTGCCGCTGTACCACTCCATATTTTCACTGAGACTCACCACATTGTCACCCTTCAGTGCGCTCAAAGGAATGAAGTCGATAGAAGATAGCAGGGAGTCGTCGGTTGGAAGTTTTTTTATAACCTCCTCTTCGTACTCTCTTTTTATCTCTTCGAACCTCTCTTGCGAATAATCTACCAAATCCATCTTGTTGACGGCGACAAGTATATGTTTTATTCCAAGCAAAGAGGCTATATAACTATGCCTTCTTGTCTGAGTCAAAACTCCCTTTCTCGCATCTATCAATATTATCGCGAGATTGGCCGTACTGGCTCCTGTTACCATATTCCTGGTGTACTGCTCGTGACCGGGAGTGTCGGCTATGATAAATTTGCGTCTGTCGGTCGCGAAAAACCTGTACGCCACATCGATGGTAATACCCTGTTCACGTTCGCTCTGTAAACCGTCGATAAGAAGAGCGAAGTCTATCTCCTCTCCGGTGGTACCGAACTTTCTGCTATCTTTTTTTGCACTGCTTAACTGATCTTCAAAGATCGTTTTGCTGTCATAAAGCAGTCTTCCTATGAGCGTACTTTTACCGTCGTCGACACTGCCGCATGTAATGAAGCGCAGCATCTCCTTGTTCTCGTGCTCTTTGAGGTACTTCTCTATATCTTTCAGTTTCTCTTCACCAACGACATTCGACTTTCGATCGTTTTCACTTTTGATTAGTTGCTCTATCATCCTTTTTCCCCTCTCTATACATCAGTTTTAAAACTCATCACTCACCACTCATCACTCACCACTAAAAGTACCCCTCTATCTTCTTTCTCTCCATGCTCCCCTCCTGGTCCTTGTCTATAACCCTTCCTTCCCTCTCGCTCGTTCTTGAAAGGAGCATTTCGCGGATGATTCCGGGCAGGGTAGAGGCATTCGACTCGACCGC
>JALSPH010000273.1 GCA_026986055.1 Campylobacterales bacterium | reverse complement strand
CAGTCGCGCTTTCGTCGTCGAGGTTATGGGAAGAGAGTGCGGATATCTGGCCGCAGTCTCCGCCATAACCAGCGGGGCGGAGATATGTATCATCCCCGAAGCCGACTTTAACAAGAGTGTAGCCCTAGAACATCTAAAAAGAGAGATCGCTCAGGGGCGAAGCTACATACTCTCTATAGTCTCCGAAGGTACGAAGATGACAGACGAGATCGCCAAATGGCTCGAAGATGAGATAGGAATGGAGACGAGGGTTACTGTTTTGGGGCATATTCAAAGGGGAGGTTCGCCAACCGTCAACGACCGTATGCTGGCGTTCGAATTTACCGTACGAGCGGTAGACCATCTTATGATGTACAAGAACTCGAACAGAGTCATGGTAATAGAGAACGGCGAGTATAAAACGAAAGAGATCGAGGAGGTCGTGGAGCGGCGCTACAGGATAGATCCGGAGTTGCTTGGAATGCTAAACCGCCTCGACTGAGAGAGTGTAACCCTCAAGAGAGAGGTACAGGTTATAATGGGTGAAAAGGAGGGAAAAATGGTCAAGATCAGTAAAAGAGGCAAGAGAGCGTGGGTCACTTTCACGCTGCCCGGTGAAGGTGTCGAGTCGGCTGCGATAAAAGGGAGTTGGAACGGTTGGGAGGAGGAACCTATGAAGAGAAAGAAGAACGGAGACTTCTATATAGTGAAGGTTCTGCCCGTTTCAGAGAGTTTCGAGTTCGGGTATCTTACCTCCGACGGGAGGTGGATTTTCGATGAGACTCTAAAGATGGTCAACTCCCCCTATGGAAGCAAAAACTCCGTTTTGAACACATAAGATGAGGTAGAAAAGTGGATGGGGCGGGGAGGTCGCCCCGAAAGAGAAGGAGAGTCAAATGTCAAAAAAGAAGATAAAAGCGGTCGTTATGGCCGGCGGTTTCGGCACCCGCATACAGCCGCTCACACACGCCATCCCAAAACCTATGCTGCCTGTTGTGAACATCCCTATGATGGAACATACGATGAGACGCCTCATAGATATAGGGATAAAAGAGTTCGTTATTTTGCTCTATTTCAAACCCGATGTCATAAAGAACCATTTCGGCGACGGTAGCCGTATGGGGATAAAGATAGATTATGTACTGCCCGACGACGACTACGGTACGGCCGGAGCGGTCGGGTTTGCAAGAGAGCATCTAGATACTACCTTTATCATCGTCAGCGGAGACCTCGTTACCGACTTCGATTTCCAAAAGATAGTCGATTACCATAGAAAGAGGCACTCCAAGATAACCATCACCCTCACTTCGGTCGAAAATCCTCTGCAGTTTGGCGTAGTCATTACCGATGAGGATGGAAAGATAGAGAAGTTTTTGGAGAAACCGAGCTGGGGGGAGGTATTCAGCGACACTATAAACACAGGAATCTACCTGATAGAGCCGGAGATTCTGGAGTATATACCGGCCGGTGAAAACTTCGACTTCGCGAAAGATCTTTTCCCTCTTCTTATGGAGGAGGGGGTCGATATCATGGGTTACGACGCTGCAGGGTACTGGCGCGACGTGGGTAACCCGGAGAGTTACCGTGAAGTGCATGACGACATCTTCAACAAGAGGCTCGACTTCAAGATTCCCGCCAAAAAGGTCGATTACCCCGACGGCACTCTCTACCTTACCGGAGAGAGCGAGATAGGGCCGGATGTGGAGATCATAGATACGGTCGTCATTGGAGATAATGTAAAGATAGGCAAACGGACACGTCTTCACAATGTCTCCATAGGCGACAATGTCACGATAGGAAACGAGTGCAGAATACGCAACTCCGTCCTTTGGCACGATATTTCGATAGGCAAAAAAGTCGTTCTCGACAACAGCGTCATCTGCAACGACAACAAAATAGGCGATGGCGTAGTGGCGAAAGCGGGACTCATACTAGCCGAAGGGTGTGAAGTGGGTAAACTTGCTGTCTTCGAGCAGGATATCACCGTCTGGCCCGACAAGAAGATAGAGCCTGCAGCCATCGTCAACAACAATGTCGTATGGGGAAGTCGCTACAAAAATACGATATTCGAGAATGGGAGCATACACGGCAAGAGCAATATCGAGATAAGCTGCGAGATGGCGTGCAAGATAGGGGAAGCCTTCGGTTCGCAGCTTCCGGCGGGAAGCAAAGTAGCCGTCGGACGAGACTACGACAACAGTCCGCGCATGATAAAGCGGGCATTTGTAGGCGGCTTGCTCGCCGCAGGCATAGATGTGGTGGACCTTAGAGCCATCCCGCCTTCGGTTCTGCGCTTCAACCTCCATCGTGACCCGACTTTGATGGGCGGGGTTCACTTCAGAAAAGATTTGGCAGACCCTGCCGGAGTGCAGATGACTATATACAACGAAGAGGGGTTGAGGGTAGATACGAACTCCGCCAAAAATATAGAGAAGACATTTTTCAAAGAGGATTTCAGAAGGGTCGACTACAACGAAATAGGAACCATCCACGACAGCGATCTCTATCGTCACGACAGTTGTCACAATTACAAAGAGGCTCTTGAGACGGCTATAGATCACAAGATCATCAAGAGCCAGGGGTTCAGAGTGGCCGTTGACCTGATGTTCGGTATAACCAAAGATGTATTTCCCGGTATCATGACCGATCTGCAGATAGACAATATCATGCTCAACTCCTATACCGACAACAGAAAGCTCTCCAACATTCACAACGTCAAAATCAAGCTCAAAGAGGATCTTTCAAGTATCGTCACCGGACTCGGTCTCGATATGGGCATCTTGATCTACCCCCATGGCCAGAGACTCACGCTTGTTACCGACAAAGGCGATATTTTGAACAAAGTGGAGGCACTCAACGCCGTTTTGGAACTTATGAATATGGAGGCTGAGCATAGGCAGACGAAGTTGAAGGTTTTCCTGCCGACATGGGCACCCGACCTTATGGACGACTCCTACTCGAACCTTCAGATAAAACGTGGAAAATATACCAACTTCAAAGCATCCACCTTAAAGAGGTTCGACCTGATAGCAACTATAGACGGAAACTACGCCTTTACCGAATTTTCTCTACACAGGGATGCGATGTACGCGTGTCTGAAGATCATGGAGCTTCTTACAAGACACGATGTGAAACTTTCGGATGTGGCCAAAGAGATGACCCACTTCTATTTTCATATATGCCGTATAGATTGCCCCCAGTCGATGAAAGGGAGAATGATGCGCAAGTTTCTGGAGTATGCCAAAGGGAAGCGCTCCTATACCGTCGACGGTGTCAAGATATGGGAGAACGATACGGACTGGATATTGATGATACCGGACCAGTACAGCGAACATCTGAACTTCTACATACAGGCGATAGACAACAAAAGAGGCAAGAGGCTGCACGACTACTACAGAAAAAAGATAGATGAATGGATGAAGACGAACTGATATGTTGAATCTCGCATTTCTTTGGCATATGCACCAACCCGACTATCGAGATGAAGAGGGGGTTATGCGTATGCCCTGGGCCTTTCTGCACGCCATAAAAGATTACTACGATATGCCTTGGCACCTTTTGCGTCACCCCGGGCTCAAAGCCACTTTCAATTTGACGCCTCCCCTTATAGAACAGCTTCTGCTCTATGGTCGAAAGGGTGTTGAATGCGACCGCTTCTTGACTCTTCTTGCAAAAGAGCCGCAGGAGCTCTCTTTAGATGAGAGAGAGTGGGTGATCAAGGTTTGCAGAAGCAGCCGCTTCGATACTATGGTGAAGCCTTTGTCTCGTTTTGCGGAGCTTTTTGAGATGGAGAGCTTCAACGATTCCGAACTTGTGGAGCTTGAGGTTCTCTTTCTTCTTTCATGGTGCGGAAACTACCTTAGAAAAAGCGATCTGACGGTAGCCTCTTTGATTCAAAAGGGAAGTGGGTTTGTAAGGAGCGACAAAGAGGCTCTCTTGGAGTCGTTGCTTCAATTCGTGCCGACTATACTTCCTCTTTATGAGAAGTTGAAAAATGAGGGGAGAATATCTCTCTCTACCACACCTCTTAACCATCCTATTCTGCCACTGCTCATAGATATGAAGAGCGCCAAGGTCTCCAATCCAAAGTGCGAAATTCCTCCCAACCATCTATCTTTGAAAGATGATGCCCTAAAGCATATCGCAAGGGCGGCAAAACTCTATGAAGATACATTCAAAGTGAAGCCTACCGGTTTTTGGCCCGCAGAAGGTGCGGTCGACGAAAAGAGTATCGCACTATATAAAGATCACGGCATCGAGTGGATCGCCACCGATGAAGAGATCCTTTTTCGCTCTTTAAGTAGCGAAAATCGCAGCGATATATATAGACCATACAGTTTCAACGGGGTGAAAATCTTTTTCAGAGACCATCCGCTGAGCGACCTTATCGGTTTTTCCTACCGGTATCGAGAAGCCGAGGATGCAGCGAAAGATTTTCTTTCGCGCCTTCACGGGATATTTGAGAGAGAGGATTCTCCGACCGTATCGGTAATTCTTGACGGGGAGAACGCCTGGGAGTTTTACAAAAACAGCGGTTTGGACTTCTTCGACGCGCTATATTCCGGTTTAGGCGCTGCAAAGTGGTGCGAAACGGTTACATTAGATGAAGCAGCCCGCAGTGATGCAAAGAGACTAAAAAAGGTCCATCCGGGCTCTTGGATTTACGGAAACTTCGACACATGGGTGGGACACCCGCAAAAGAACGAGGCGTGGGAGCTTCTATTTCAGACAAAGAGAGACTATCTTCACCATAAAGAGAGTTTGAGCCGGGAAGTGGATGAAGAGATTACGACAAGCTTTCTTGCGGCCGAGTCTTCGGACTGGTTCTGGTGGTATGGAGAGGGGCATCACACAGAGTATGCCGACGACTTCGACTCGCTTTTCAGAGAGAGGCTGATCGGGATCTACAGGCTTATGAAGCTGCTTCCGCCTGTCGATCTTTACAGGCCCATAGTAACGGGAGAGAGTCTCCATGCATTCGTAAGCGAACCGAAGTTTCCGATTCATCCCGTCATAGACGGAAGAGTCAGCTCCTTTTTCGAGTGGCTCGGCAGCGGCATGATAGATGAGAGCTCGACATACTCCACGATGGAAGGTGCAAGAGGTCCCGTCACCAAAATCTTCTGGGGAGAAGATGAGAAGAGTATATACATAAGGCTCGATGGCGATATGGAGAGATTAAAAGATGGAAGCGTCGTTACCATATACGCCGACTCCGATAAAGAGCCCATAAGATTGGAAACGTCGAAACTTCCAAAAAGAGGGCCGCTAAAGGCCGCTATAGGCTCCATTATGGAGATAGCCGTAAAAAAGAGTCTTTTGGCTCAAGATGGCCTTCTCTCTTTGCGTATAGAGATCGAAAGAGCCGGTGAACCGGTGCAGACTCTGCCCGGAATATGCGAGCTGCGTATAGATTTGGACGACGACTACGGCAGAAACTGGTTTGTATGAGGAGGAGAGAGTGAGAAAGGGAAAAAGGGCGCTGCTTTTTGGACTGCATATGCATCAGCCGGTGGACAATTTCGACGAGGCTATACAAAGGGGTGCAGAGAGCTGTTACGCTCCACTCTTTTCGCTGCTTAAGAAATATCCCGAATTCAAATTCTCCCTTCACTGCAGCGGCTGGCTTCTTGAGAAGATCTCCAGAGAGTACAAAGATATCTACGACGATATGAAAGCTCTTGCTGCTGCCGGCTCCGTCGAGTTTTTGACGGCAGGCTACTACGAGCCGGTTTTGGGCTCCATTCCATCTTGCGACAGGGTTGCCCAGATAGAGATGTTGAGCCATGTTTTAAAAAGAGATTTCTCTCAAGAGCCGAAAGGCCTTTGGCTTACCGAAAGGGTGTGGGAGTCGGGTGTAGTTGCAGATATCGTAGAAGCGGGAGTGGATTATGCTCTCGTCGACGACTACCACTTCATAGCCGCAGGTTTTGAAAGCGGCTCTTTGGGAGGTTACTACTATACCGAAGAGAGCGGAAAGAGGCTGGCACTCTTTCCAATTTCACAAACTCTCAGATACGCCATCCCTTTCAAACCTGCACAAAAGGCGCTCGAAGCGGTGCGGGGCTCTTTCGGCGATATGGAGGATGGGGCCATAATTTTCGACGATGCGGAGAAGTTCGGTATGTGGCCCGGAACCCACGAGTGGGTATATG
>JALSPH010000272.1 GCA_026986055.1 Campylobacterales bacterium | reverse complement strand
TGGAGATGATGGATCTGACAAAGAGTGAAGAGGAGATAAAGGCGCTTTATCGATATATAAAGGTAGAGGAGTCGAAAGGCGACGATCTCTACTCCATAGTCCAAAAAGATATTTCGGAGCTGCTGTGTCGTATAGATGTCGATCCGCTTGACTTCATTACCGTACTTAAGCTTGCAAGAAAGCTCGAACAGATAAGCGACCATGCCATAAACATTGCAAGGCTTCTTCTATTTATAAAAACCGGCGGGGAGATGGAGAGCTACTGATGGCACTTGTCGTCGTCATAGAGGATGAGCGGGATCTTCTGGATCTGCTCGAGTACCACTTGTCGAAAGAGGGGTACGAAACCTTCGGTTCACTCTCGGTTCAACCTGTTCAAAAACTCTTGGAAGAAGAGACTCCCGATTTGATGATAGTCGACCGCAACCTGCCCGGCGTGGAGGGGAGTGAGTTTGTACGTGATCTAAGAGAGAGGGGTATAGATGTTCCGGTCATCTTTCTTACGGCAAAAGTGGCAGATAATGAGATCGAGGAGGGCTTTTTGCGAGGGGGAGACGACTATGTCACCAAGCCTTTCAACTTCAAAGAGCTTATGCACCGAGTTAAAGCGGTATTGCGTCGAAGCAAGCCGGAAGAGAGTGATGTCGTGCGCTACAGGGATATAACGATAAAGCCAAAGAGCCATGAAGTCTTCATAGGCGATACTCCGGTGGAGCTGACCAAGCTGGAGTTCGATCTTTTGATGGAGCTAGTGAAAAACCGCAATATAGTTTTGAGTCGCGACCAGCTTCTTGAGAGAGTCTGGGGAGATGTTGGAGACTACCAGGATCGTACCGTAAATGTAGCCGTAAACAGGCTCAAAGAGAAGATAGATCCCGATAAGAGCAAGAACTACATAAAGTCTGTACGTGGCGTAGGGTACCAGATGTGCTGAAGCGAAACCTCAAACTTTCACAAATCTTTTATCTCAACTTCATTCTACTGCTTGTAGGGACTCTCGCCTTTACATCGGTCATCATATACTACTCCATAGAACAGATAGAGATAAAGCAATATACGAATCAACTCAAAAGCGAGTTGGCCTATGTGCGCTCGAGAATAGATGAAGGTAAGTCATTGGACCTTGCTGCAAAAGAGATGAGCAGAATTATGGGAAGGCCTTTAAGGGTAACTCTCATAGCAATGGATGGAACACCCCTTTTCGACAACGAAGCGAATGTTGAGAAGATGGACAATCACGCCAACAGACCCGAAATCATGGCTGCAAGGCGTGAAGGGTTCGGCGCTGCGGTAAGGTATTCAAAAACGGTCAAAAACGACAGGATCTATGCTGCCAAGCTTATAAAGTGGAACGGCAAAGATGCCGTACTGCGCCTCTCTATCTCACTCGATGAAGCGATGAGCGACTTCACCCAATTATGGATAAGAATAGCTCTGGCTTTTCTTGCAGCCATCGCCGTAGGCTTTATAATAAGTAGATTGATACAAAGAGAGATAGATGATGAGCTCGGCAAAGTGACCGACTATCTGAAAGAGGTTGCCGCGAAAAACTACAACGCGCCTTTTACCGCAGGCTTTTCCAGCGAATTCAAGACGATCTCCCTACTTTTGAAAAAACTTGCCAAACGCCTTGAAAAGGGTGAGAAGAGAAAGCGAAAATATACGGCGAAACTGCGCCTTGCAAACAGGCAAAGAAGCGAGATAATCTCCGCTATCAGTCATGAGTTTAAAAACCCGGTTGCCGCTATAATGGGTTATACCGAGACACTCATGGAAGATAGAGATCTGCCCCTCTCCATAAGGGAGAAGTTTCTCCAAAGGATAGAAGAGAATACAAAACGTATAAGCAATATGATAGATAGGCTCAGCTTCATCACCCGCCTTGAAAGCAGTGAAGTGAAGCCGTCTATGAGCGATTTCGAACTGAATGAGATCGTCCAGAGTGCCGCTCACTCTCTGATGCAGAAGTTCCCCGACAGAAACGTGGTCGTAAAAGCCTCCGAAAAAGTGGTTATACATGCCGATAGAACTATGATGGAGATGGTGGTGGTGAACCTCATAGACAACGCTTTGAAATACTCGGAGGGTGACGTCGAGGTAACCTTCGACTTTGAAAAAATCTCCATAACCGATCGTGGTGAAGGTATCGCCGAGAGTGAGATAGAGGAGATTACGAAGAAGTTCTACAGGATAGAGAAGCACACATGGGATAATTCGATGGGCCTTGGGCTTGCCATAGTGAAATATATATTGAGACTCCACAATATTGAGCTGAAGATCGACTCTAAAAGAGGTGAAGGAACTACCGTCACTTTCTCTCTCCCTTCAGTATGCACTATCATCAATAAAAGTGAATCAGGATCGAAGCCTGCCTGATTAAAATAGCCAAAAATTATAAAACTTTTCCTCTACAGCCCTTCAAAATGGGCCTCTTCTTTCGATAAAGCTTCAATTAAAAAAACTATTGTTAGACTGAATCAAGTACGGATTTTGGGTATTTTTGGAAGGTTTGTCCATTATGATCCGATTTTTCGAAAATAATGAGAGATGATAGTTTCAACTCTTTACGATTTTTTCGAAATCTACTTATCGGAAATTGAAAATGGACGATTTATTATCAAATCAATTACAGGAGGGGTTTATGAAGCTCGGCTTTTTGGTAGATCTCGGACTCTGCATGGGATGCAAGGGTTGCGAGGTCTCATGTAAAGTGGAAAACGAAGTTCCAATCGGAATGTGGAGACTCAGGGTCAAGTATGTAGATGTAGGAACTTTCCCTGAGGCTAAAAGAACCTTTACGCCGCTAAGGTGCAACCATTGTGAAAACGCTCCGTGCGAGCGAATCTGCCCTGTAAGCGCTCTGCACTATCTCGACAACGGCATAGTGAACGTAGACAAGGAGCGCTGCATAGGGTGTGCCGGATGTGTCATGGCCTGTCCTTACGGAGCTATATATATAGACCCGGAGACAAACTCTGCAGACAAGTGTACCTACTGTGCACATCGTATTGCGGGCGGGATGATGCCGGCATGTGTCGTTGCATGTCCCGTCGAAGCCAACATATTCGGAGATCTTGACGATCCGACGAGTAACATAAGCCGCTACATAATGGAACATCAGGGGAATGTGAAGGTAAGAAAACCGGAAAAGAACACTCAGCCCAAACACTTCTACGTAGGTGGCGGCGAAGTCAACCTCAATCCATTGGCAAGCGAAAGAGTAGAGGGCTTCAGCCTCTTCGACAACATTACTCATCTTAAACATATAGGAGGTCACTAAGATGGTAGAACATACAACGGCTGCAACACATGCAGTGGTGACTCTCGACGTTGCGCTTCCCGGCATCGTATGGGGATGGATGATCACTCTCAACATGTGGGCCAAAAGTATCGCTACAGGCGTAATACTGGTGGGAGTCTATCTGCTTAAGAAGTATGGAGAGCGTGTTGAAGGAGTGAAGACTTTGATGCCGGTAGCCTCCTTTATCTTTTTGAATATCTTTCTGCTTTTTACGCTGCTCGATCTTCACCATCCATTTAGAATGGTGAATATCTTTTTGCATCCTCACTTCACTTCGGCGATAACTGTAGGTGCTTGGCTTGCGACCATACTGACCGGCATTATCTTCGTAATGGCGGCCGGCAGAGTCTTGAACAAACTAAACGATGAGCTATACAACAAGTTGATGTGGGCAGCCTTTATATTCGCCGTACCCGTTACGCTATATACGGCGACCATAATGGGTGAAGCGGCAGCAAGGGAGTTGTGGCAGACACCGACGGAGCTTATGCAGATGGCGCTTGCCGCCTTCATAGGCGGTTCTGCACTCTATCTTATCCTTGGAGTGGGAGACAGAAACGTAAAGAGAGATCTTGCTATCGTTCTTGCGGTAAGTGCTTCCCTCTCTTTCATAGTCTATATGGGAGAGTACTACTTCGGTGCCATGAAGGCCGAAGAGGTTGCGGCAACTATAGCTTTCGTCAAGTCGGGCGGCGAGTACCATACAATGTTCTGGATAGGGCAGTATCTGGGTTACATAATACCTGTAGCACTCGTGATTTTTGGGCTTAGAAACCGCTCTCAGAGCCTGTTGGCTCTCGCATCGGTTCTGGCGTTGGCCGGTCTTTGGATAGCCAAACATGTGTGGCTTGTAATACCGCAACTTTTGAATCTCAGTTAAGAGCAGGAGAGTGACAAGATGATAAACGAACAGAGAAGAACTTTTTTAAAAGGTGCCGCTTTCACGGTTGCCGGTGCTACGCTGGCAACAGGAGTTTTCGAGAGTGTTGTTGAAGCTTCCGCCAAGGCGGAAGCGGAGTTTACCAATACGCCAAAGAGCCTTGACTTCTATCCACCCCTTGAGCAGTGGGACAGCTTCCGTGAACTCGACGGTGACGACTGGAAAAGAGGAGGCATAGAGAGACACGGCGTAAGAAGCGAAGATAATCCTGACGGTATAGAGGTACACGACTATACGATAGTGCCGTGTGTATGCTCCAACTGTGAAGCCGGATGCGGCCTTACCGCATGGGTGGATAAGAAGACGATGACCGTTCGCAAATATATGGGTAACCCTTTGCATAGCGGCAGTAGGGGCAGAAACTGTGCTAAAGGTTATGCGACTCAGTCTCAGATGTACGATCCGGACAGGGTTCCTTTTCCGATAAAAAGGGCTCCCGGATCAAAAAGAGGCGAAGGAAAGTGGATCCGAACCACATGGGATGAAGCGCTGCAAACTATAGGAAAGAAGATAAACGAGACCCTCAAACGTGGAGATGAGATCTCCAAGAAGATGATCATCTACCATGTAGGAAGGCCTAACGAAAACGGCTTTTCGGGACGTGTCCCCCACACTATGGGAATAGATGGTTTCGACTCCCATACAAACATCTGTTCTGCGGGTGCGAGAGAGGGTTCTATACAGTGGGCGAACGATGACAGAAACTCTCCCGACTGGGCAAATGCGAAGCTCATCTTTCTCCAATCTTCCCACGCAGCGGATGCGGGGCACTACTTCCAGCAGTCTGCAGGACTGATAGCCGATGCCAGGAAGAAGGGTGCGAAGATGATCGTGCTCGATCCGCGTCTATCCAACTCTGCAGGTATGGCCGACCTTTGGCTTCCTGTTTGGCCGGGAACCGAAACGGCTCTGTACCTCTATCTTGCCAACCGCATACTGAACGAAAAAGGTAAAAACGGAGATGACCTGGTAAACCATAGATTCGTCAAAGATTGGATCAATTGGGACAGGCTTATGGCGAACAAAGAGTACCTCAAATTCATGGTAACGAAAGGGTATATCTCCAAAATGCCTGAAGATGAGAGTTACGAAAGTTTCATCGAGTTGATGAGAGAGCTCTACTCTCCATATACCAAAGAGTTTGTTGTAAAAGAGTGCAAACTCGAGGGGCAGGAGTATAAACTCGACAAACTCTTCGAAATGTTCATAGACGCCGGTCCGAGAGTCGCTACCTATCTATGGAGAGCCGGTCCGATAGCCCACCGGGGAGGCTGGATGATTACAAGAGCGGGATTCCTTCCTCTCGCTCTGCGAGGTGCTTTGGCCGGGGATGTAGGAGGTGTGAGCTGGCACCACTGGCACGAAGTCTCAGTCGGAGGCAAGGGAGATAAGGCTACCGTAGCTGGAAAACGTCCCGAAAAAGTGGATGTATGGAACGAGCTTGCATGGCCGCCGGAGTACCCTTTGAGCACATACGAGATGAGTATGCTTCTACCTCATTTGATGATGGATGACGAGTGGAGAAACAAGTGGAATGCCAGAGGGTTGAAGATACCCGACAGACTTGCCGTATGGATCCCAAGAATGTACAACCCGGTATGGATCAACCCGGACGGTTTCAGATGGATAGAGTGCCTTAAAGATGAGAAT
>JALSPH010000271.1 GCA_026986055.1 Campylobacterales bacterium | reverse complement strand
TCGCGAAGAAGTTTGATTTCAGTTCCGTTTTGATGCGGCTCGATGGACCCGATACATGCCAGGTAGAGTCGAACGAACCTTTCGATAAGAACGAGTTTGAAAAAGATGTTCTAAAAGAGGTATATCCCGCCATTCAGAATCCGTCGAACAGGGTGGTGGTCAAAAGAGAGATCTGCAATCTGAACAGAAGTTTCGGAGCAAGAATCAGCGGTGAAATAGCCAAATATTACGGCGATTCAGGATTGCCGGAAGATACAATAGATATTCGCCTCAAAGGTATCACGGGACAATCTCTCGGGGCCTTTCTTATCGAGGGGGTGACGCTGAGAGTAGAGGGTGTCGCCAACGATTATGTCGGTAAAGGTATGAGCGGCGGAAAGATAATCGTCTCTCCAAACACCCAGGGAGAGCAGTTCTCCGCAGCCGGTAATACATGTCTCTACGGTGCTACGGGAGGAAAGCTTTTCGTTGCAGGCAGCGTAGGCGAGAGGTTCGGCGTAAGAAACTCCGGTGCTCTTGCCGTAGTGGAGGGTACGGGTGACCATGCTTGCGAATATATGACAGGCGGAGTCGTAGTCATACTCGGCAGCACGGGAGTGAACTTCGGAGCCGGTATGACCGGAGGGCTTGCGTTTGTGTACGATATGGAGCACACTTTCGTAGAGAATATAAATCAGGAGCTTGTGGAGGCTCACAGGATCGATACGGACGATACCGACGAAGCGCGCCACTACCTTAAAAAGCTTCTCAAAGAGTACTACAACGAGACCGGAAGCGAAAAAGCCAAAAGAATTTTGGAGAGCTTCAGAATGGAGATTCGAAACTTCTGGATGGTAAGACCGAAAGAGCTTAGAAAAGTACCTTTGAATCTGGATGAGGGGGAGTAACAGTATGCAGAATTTTGTTTTCGTCGAGAGAATCGACCCTAAAAAACGCAATGTAGTAGAACGTATAAAAGATTTCAGCGAGATATATGAAGTTTACAACCAAAACGAAGCCTCTTCGCAGTCGGAGAGATGTATTCAGTGCGGCGACCCTTACTGTCTGAACAAGTGTCCTCTTCACAACTTCATTCCGCACTGGCTCAAAGCGGTCGCCGACAAAGATCTGGAACTTGCATTCAACCTATCCAACGAACCCTCTCCCTTTCCGGAGATAATGGGTCGAATATGCCCCCACGACAGACTCTGTGAAGGTGACTGTACTCTCAACGACGGATACGGCGCGATAACTATCGGTCCCATAGAGACTTTCATAAGCGAAACCGGTTTCAAAGCGGGCCTTACTCCCAAGTTTGCGGAGAAGAAGGTCGGAAAGAGGGTGGCTGTCATAGGTTCCGGTCCTGCCGGGCTCTCTGCCGCCACTTTTCTCCTTAGAGCCGGAATAGATGTGGAGATATTTGAAAAAGCTGACAGACCCGGAGGGCTTCTTACGTATGGAATCCCGGGATTCAAGCTAGATAAGAGCGTGCTTTTCAGGCGTGTAAAGTGGATGGAAGAGGCCGGGTTGAAGATACACTACAATGTCGAGATAGGCAAAGATATGCCTTTTGATAAGCTTACTGAAGATTTCGATGCAGTCTTCATAGGTGTCGGAGCCACCAAACAGAGAAGAGCCGGTATACCAAACGAAAATGCCAAAGGGTGTATGCTGGCTATGGATCTTCTGGTCAATATACAGAAAAAGCTTTTCGGCGATCCATATGACAAGAGTGTCGATGTCAAAGATAAGCGCGTGGTCGTTATCGGCGGCGGCGACACGGCTATGGACTGCGTTCGTACATCTTTGCGTGAAGGTGCAAGAAGCGTACAGTGCCTCTATAGACGTGACGCCAAAAATATGCCGGGATCACGCAAGGAGTACAAGAACGCCAAAGAGGAGGGTGTGGAGTTCATATTTAACGCCTCTCCGAAACAGGTTATCGTCAACGACGATGGGCACGTAATTGCTGTGGAGATGCTTAAAACCGCTCTCGGTGAACCGGACGAGAGCGGAAGACAGAGGCTCAAAGAGATAGAGGGGAGTGAGTTCAGGGTAGATGCCGACGTAGTGATATTCGCTCTCGGTTTCTCTCCGGTTCCTTACGAATTCCTCTCGGCAAACGGCATAGAGACAAACGAGTGGGGAGGAATAGAGATAGACGAGAATTTCGAAACCTCCACAAAAGGGGTCTATGCCGGAGGGGATTGCAGGCGAGGTGCCGATCTGGTCGTGACTGCCGTATATGACGGGAGAGAGGCGGCAAAAGCCATCATCAAAAAACTGCTGGGGTAGCCTTGACACCCTTTGTCGAAGCCGCCGCAAAAGCTGCCGCAGCCATAAGTGAACGGCTATGTGTCGGCTGGAGAGAGGAGTTTTCTGACCATTTCGAGATAGGTGCCGGAGGTGACTTGACGGCAGGTATCGACAAAATGGCTGAAGAGATCTATGTCGAAGCGCTTTTGCCTTTCGGTATCATAGACTCGGAAGAGTCCGGCATAATCGGTTCGGGCAACGAGAGGGTGATCCTCGACCCGATAGACGGAAGCGACAATGCACTTTCCGGGCTTCCATATTTCGGTTCATCTATTGCACTCGAGAGAGACGGAGTCGTCAAAGAGGCGGTGATCGTAAATCTGGCGAACGGAGATCTCTTTTATAAAACGGACGGTCCTTTGATGGTCGGAAAAGTGGGAGGTAGCTCCTTTAAGCCGGTAGTTGCAAGAGAGGGGTCCAGGCTCGGAGTTTTGGAAAGAGCGTACGCATACCCGAAGATCGCACAAAAGCTTTACGGCAAAGGGGTGAAGTTTCGCTCACCGGGTGCCGTTGCTCTATCGCTCGCTTACGCCCATTACGTCGACTTCGTCATCTTCGCAGGTCCAAGGCGCAGCTACGATTTTGCCGCTGCTCTTTGGATGTGCGAAGGGCTGGAGATTCTTAAGACGGAAAAACTGCTAATCGTATCAAAAAGCCGAGAAACGTTAAAGTTTCTACAGAGGCTTGCACTGCAGGAAGGATAGAGAATGAATTTCGGAAATATTTTCAAAAGTATACGCAAAGAGCATCCAAAACCGGCAGAGGCGCCTGCACACTGGATAAAGTGTCCAAAATGCAACGCCCTGATGTACTACAAAGAGATAGAAGCGAACCACCATGTATGCCCAAAGTGCGGTTACCATATGCGCCTCTCGGCCGATCAGCGCATAAAGCTTCTTGCAGATGAGGGGAGTTTCGTAGAGCATGACAGTGGGTTGGAGCCTGTCGATCCTCTGAAATTCGTAGACAAGAAGAGTTACAAAAAGAGGCTCGAGGATGCCAAAAAGAAGACCGGTCGAACATCTTCGGTAGTCAGCGGTTCGTGCACTATAGAGTCCGAGCCTGTCGAGCTTGTAGTTTTCGATTTTGCATTTATGGGAGGAAGTCTCGGTTCGGTTGAGGGTGAAAAGATCGTTCGTGCCGTGAACCGTGCTTTGGAGAAGAGATGCGGTGTCGTCATCGTAAGTGCGAGCGGCGGTGCGAGGATGCAGGAGAGTACCTACTCTTTGATGCAGATGGCCAAAACGAGTGCCGCTCTTGCCAGACTCGACGATGCCAAATTACCTTTTATCTCAATTTTGACCGACCCTACGATGGGAGGGGTCAGCGCATCTTTCGCGATGCTTGGAGACATCATCATAGCCGAGCCGGACGCACTTATAGGTTTTGCCGGCCAGCGTGTCATAAAACAGACGATAGGTGCGGATCTTCCCGAAGGTTTCCAAAGGTCCGAATTTCTTCTGGAACATGGTCTTATAGACAAGGTGGTGCCAAGAAGAGCGTTGAAAGAGACGGTAGCTACTCTGCTGAAGCTGTTTAACAAAGAGGGTTAGTGGAACTATACGCACTTCTTGATGAGAGCTCTTTGCAAAAGAGAGGGTGGAGCCATGAACGATTCGTGGAGCGTGCGGTAACGCTTGGGGCGAAGCTGCTGCAGTACCGCAATAAAGATGAGGATATAGAGCTCGTCAGGGAGAAGTTGGAGGCTGTAGTCTCTCTGTTTCCCGGCAGGGTGATAGTGAACGACTACCCGGAACTTGCCCCTTTGTGCGGAGGGGTACATGTAGGTCAGGAGGATCTTCTACGCTATGCGAAAAAGCCTGAAGATGCGGTAGAGGCTTTGAGGAGGTCGGTGGGAAGCGGCTGGATAGGCCTTTCGACCCATAACGAAGATGAGATTTTAAGGGCCAACGATCTGGAGATAGAGTATATCGGACTTGGCGCATGCCGAGCTACAGGTACAAAAGATGATGCTACCGTACTAGGTATGGAGAAGATATCGAGACTTGCCTCTTTTTCAAAACACCCGGTCGCCGTCATAGGCGGTGTGAGGTTGGATGACGTCATCTCAAATGCCGACTACCTCGTCGTGGGGAGCGCTCTCTATGAAGATTAACGTCGTAGCGATCTCAAAGAGTGAGAGAGACTGCTACTCTCAGCTTTGCGACCATTTTTCGAAGATGTCCCGCAGGTACGCTAAAATAGAGTCTGTCGAGCTCTTCAATGCGAAAGTGACAAGAGCTCAACAGAGCGGGGCGGAGCCGTCAAAGAGGCTCTACGCCTCGATGTTGGAGCCGTGGCTTGCAAAGGGGTACGCCGTGGCGCTCGACCCTTTGGGAAAAAGCGTAGATACCGAAGGTTTTGCCGACCTGCTTGGAAAGAGGTCGGAAATCACCTTTTTCATAGGCGGGGCATATGGCCACTCAAAAGAGTTTTTAAAGCGTTGCGATACATCCCTTTCGCTCTCATCTCTTACGATGAGCCACAAAGTGGCCAAGGTGGTGCTTTTCGAGCAGATTTACAGAGCTCTTGCAATCTTGAACAACCATCCTTATCATAAGTGACGATATGCCGATATTTCCATAACGGCATCGAGTGTCGCAGAGTTTCTGTCGAACGTTACCATATTTTGAAATTTAAGGGTATTTCGATAGAATTCAATAATTTTTATGTGAGGAGTAGGAGTTGAGAGATAACGATATCGAGTATTTCAAGCAGATGCTGGAGAGCAGACGCGAACAGATAGTGAAAAATATCGCAGGAAGTTCCAAAGAGCTCGACGAACTGCACCAAAACCATGACGTAATGGATGAAGGAGATTTCGCATCCGTCTCCACGGACAATATGATAAACGAAGAGATTCTCTCATCTCAACAAAAAGAGCTTGAAGAGATAGATGAAGCTCTTGAAAAGATAAAAAAAGGTACTTTCGGAATTTGCGAAATGTGCGAAGAGCCTATAGGAATGCAGCGACTTAAGGTGAAGCCTTTTGCGAAATATTGTATAGCCTGCAGGCAGATCGCCGAAAAGAGTCCGGCATAATCAGGAGGGACTATAATGCACTTTAAACGTTACACTCTGGCTTCGATAGTGTTGATAGCCGCTGTAGGCGGCTATGTCTACTACATGATCACGAAAGACACCTACACCGTCGAACTGCTGGGTGTCAACGTCAACCTTCCCATAGCTGTGTGGATAGTTGTGCCTATGGCGCTTCTCTATCTTGCCTCTCTTTTCCATATGCTCTACTACGGATTCAAAGGGTACCTGCAAAGAAGACGCACCGAAAGAGATCTTGCCAAACTATCCGATGCTCTATACTGGGATATTCTCAAGGAGCCCAAAAAACACTCTTACGACGACAAAGAGATAAGAAAGATTGGTGTTGTGCTTGACGCCGGATGTGAAGATTTCTCCGGTGTCGACAAAAGTGAATGCGATGAGCGTGTTAAAGAGGCTCTCGAGATGATCGAAGCTATAGGGCGCGGCGAGTATGTGGAGATGAAGAAGATATCTCTGGAGAAGTCGAATCCTTACGTAGTGCAGAACTGGCTCAATTTCCTGAAAAATGAGCCTACCCGTGCCGAAGAGATACTGAGAAAGCCTGAAAGCTACGATGAGAAAGTGGTGCATGAAGCTCTGAAGAGTTTCGTGGAGAGCGCTTCACAGCAGCAGATAGAGAAGTATAAAGAGATGGTGGATATAACCGTTTTGATCCATCTTTTGGACTCTATGAAAAAGAGTGGTGAGGAGAAACCTCGAATATCTTTGGAGTTTATAGAGACTCTTTTGGAGGATATGGAGGTTTCGGAAGAGGATTATCTGCAGATAGCCCAACGCCTCTCGAAACTTTATACCCCAGATGAAGTATTGAGATTTTTCGAAAAGAGAGTCGCTGCCGATGAGAAGGCTTTCA
>JALSPH010000270.1 GCA_026986055.1 Campylobacterales bacterium | reverse complement strand
CCCCAATCCCAAGTAAAACTCTTCCTCTCATAAACTTCCCCTTTTTTTAAAATTTCAACAATTATGGCATAAGAGTGTAAAATTTGTGTAAAACAACGGAAACTATTTATCTTTGCATGAGAAGGTATACTCGAAATAGCTCCCTTTTTCCGGTTCCGAGACTATTTTTACCTCTATATTCTCTTCGTTGACGATCTTTCCGACTATGTTCAGCCCTATACCGAAACCTCCCTTCGTGCTATCTTCTCTGTAGTAGCGGGAGAATATTTTTTGAGTATCTTTTATGCCTATTCCAAAATCTTTGAAGCCCAAAATCACCTTGTCGCCTTCACGCTTGAGTGAGAGTATGACATCTTTGCCTTCGTAAGAGTATTTTATGGCGTTGGAGAGGTTGTTGTCTACGATCTTTTGCAGTTTTGTCGGAACGAAGTCTATGTAGATATCATCTTCGATATCGAGATGCAGTTTTATATCTTTGAGTTCGGCTATATCTTTGAAGTAGTCGGCCGATTTTTTCAAAAACTTGCTGAAGTTTATCCGTTTCTTTTCGGTTTTGTTTATAGTCTGCTCTTTGATAAGATAGTTCATATCGTCGTACAAAGATGAGAGAATTTTAGCGGCCGACTTTATGCGTGAGAGGTGGCGGTTTTTTCCGAACTTCTCGGTGAACATATCGATATTTATGTTGATTATGGAAAGCGGGGTGTTGATTTCGTGCATAGAGTCTTTTATGAAGTCATCGAGCGCTTTGTTTATCTCCTTGAAGGGCTTGGAGAAGTTTTTGAGTATCAAAAAGGAGAAGAGAAAGGTCACGGCGAGTATCGAGAGAAAGATGATGAGAATATTGAAAAGGATCGTGTATATGTTGAACTTCGTACCTACCACAAGGTATCTTGCGCCGAAATAGTTTTCATCCGGAAACTCTGTCACGTAAAATCTGTAACTACCAAGCTTGTGATAGCCCTGTTTTAGCTGCAGTGTTGAAATAGGCTCTTTTATGAGGGTAAATATCGGGTTGCCGTTTTTATCGTATAGACCTGCCTGGTATGTTTTGAATCTTGGGAAGGTGAAAGTGCTTTGGTACCTGCCGTCGAATTTCTCCATCTCGTTTATTATCTGGATACTCTTCTTTTTCAGGGCCATTTCGGTCTTTACCTCTTCGAGGTTGTAGGTGTAGTTGTCGTATATGGCGAATGGTACGAGCAAGATAACCATAACTATCAGAGTGTAGATGATGGAGTATCTGAGAGAAAACTTGTATTCGTTTATATCAAGCTTCAAGTTTGTACCCCACGCCTCTTATGTTTTTGATGAGATCTTTGTTGAGCTTTTTTCTGAGATTGTTTATTTGAACTCTTACGTTGGCAGGGTCTACGTAATCTTCCCAGACATATTCGGTTATCATCTCAGGCGTCACTACCTGGTTTTTGTACTTTATAAAAAGGTCCAAAATCATCTTTTCCGTTTTTGAGAGGTTCACTTCATCTTTCTCTTTTGTAAGAGTGAAGGAGTTGGTGTGGTACTCGTACCCGCCAGGCAGTTTTATCACCTCTTCGTTTGAGCGCAGTGAAGCGAGTTTGAGAGCGGTGGCTACTCTAAGCTTCAACTCCTTCATATCGAAAGGTTTTTTTATGTAGTCGCAGCACCCAAGGTCGTAACCACGCTCCATACTGTCGATTTCTGTAAGCGAGGTTATGAATATGGTTGGAGTTTTCACTCCGCTTTTACGAAGCTGTTCAAGGAGTTCGAAGCCATCCACTCCCGGAACGTTTACATCCAGCAGCATCAGATCGTAGGTTCCTGAAAAAGTAGCGTCGAGCACCGCCTTCCCGTCGGAAAAGTCATCGACGATGTAGCCATTCTCTTCAAGCAGCTCTTTTATCGATTTTCTTAAAGTGTACTCATCTTCCAAAAGGAGAATTTTCATTTTATAACCCCTCTCTTTCTCTGTTTGTGAAAGTCGTGAACGATAAGGTCTATCAACTCCTCTTTCGAGAGTTGACGAAGCTTCTTTTTAGCAGCTTCGTCAAAGAGGATGCGATCTTTCTCTTCGATACTTCCGCTCATTCTTACAATCTGCTCCGGGCTCATCTCTTCATAGATATTTCTGTTTTTGGCGTTTACGTAGTGGTAGATGTCATCCTTGGTGCTCTCCATAGTGAAGATACTCTTTATGAGCGGTTGCTGTTTGCCTGAAAAGTTTTCGAAGTTTTGGGTAGAGACTATGGCTATGTAGTAGCCGAACATATTTCCATACTCGTTTTTAATGGGGTATGAGGCGAAGAAGAGCTCTTTTTTGTCAAGATAGTCTGTATGTATCAGCTCTTTGAAGTCTCTGTCGTTCAAAGATGAGAGCGCCTGTGCCAGATGAGAGCTGTAGTTTGTAGCAGCGACTCTGTATCCTCGCACTACCGGGTTGCGACTAACGGGATCGAGTGGAGAGATAAGGTCTGCTTTTATGAGTGGAATAAGCTCTATTCTATACTCTCTCAATCTTGACACGACCCTGTCAAAGAGGGTTGTCACTTCCAAAATTCCTATGATATGCCCATCGTATGTAATCGGAGCGGAGGCCTTTATACCTGCGGGCAGAGTTGTTGCTACGGTCGCTTTCGGATTTCTTCTTTTGATGATCTCAAGAAGATCTTTTCTGCTCGTCAAATTGGGTGTTCCGTACACTACGGGGTTCCAGCTCTGCGCAAAGACCGTAAGGCCTTTCCCGAATATCTGGGTATAGATATATTTTCTATTTAGATGTTTTATAAAAGATTCCGTAGTGTCGTGTACGATTTTATACCCCTTTGTCCGGTCCTTTTGCAAGATCGCATCTGCCAGAGCTCTGTTTTTGCTCATTGCAAGCGCCAGGGATAGAGACTGCATCTTTTCAGAATTAAGCGTATGTAGAAGAAACTTGTTTATATTGTCGTATGCGATGTTTCTTTTGTTTATCTCTCTCTTTTCTCCAAGGTTCAAAACAAGAAGAAAGAGTGCGACAACGACGGCTATGGTAACTGCTGCAAATATCTTTTTCATAAATTGTCTGTTCTACTTTTTTGATCGTTTTGAAAAATCGGATTTATTATACAACGAATTGTATAAATAAAGCTTCCATGAAATGGTCCGTTTACATCTATATAACGTCATGTTAGAAATTTTGTTTAATTCGCCATCTAATAGTTTAAATATTGTATCTTTTCAGACTTTTCCAATCGGGTGATAGATCTTCCGACTGAAGTTCACTTCACTACGAGGTGAAGTGAACTTACTTGAAGAGATTAACAAGAGACTACTTTTTATGGCACCTTTTGCAAACTTTAAAAGGAGTCGAGCCTGTAGTTCTAAGCAGGAAAGGACCTTTGGAGCCGTGTGGGTTGTGGCAGCTCGAACAGACCAGTTCACGTCCGGGGCGTGAAGGGTCGGGACGGCCTCTGGTAGGGTGTCCCTCTTTGTTTCTTGAGAATACGAAAGCGTTGATGACATGCTTTCCGGAAGCCTTTTCGGCATGACAAGTTGTGCATAGCTCCCAAATAGGCTTTCTTAGGAAAAATGGATTTGGAGAGGAGTGTGGATTGTGGCATTTGTTGCATCTTCCGCTCTTGGTAGGACCGTGGTCGGATCTGTTGTGCTTCATGATATCTTCTACTCTATTGTGACACTTGAAACAGTTCTGTGCTATTGGGTCAGGTTGAAGATATTTGCTTTTTCCTTCATCAAGAAGGTTGTTCTCTCCCGCTTTTCCGGTATGGCAAACCGTACACATGAAGTTCACAGAAGGTGCATGGCCGTTTTTTCTCGATGTAAGCACTTCGTGACACGAGTAGCAGTGTGAATCCTGGGGGTTTTCAAGTACCTCTACATCAGCAGTTAACGACCCACCGGCTTTTATGGTCTTTGTCGGCGCTTTTTTAAAATCGGGACTCATATCGTGGCACTTTGCGCAGAGCTTTTCGTTTTTATCGTTATGGAAAAAGTACTTTTTGAACTTGTAGGGGGGTTCATCGTCTCCTTCGTATACTTCGGAGCGGTAGAAGATCTCGACACTCTTTTTTTCGGTTTCGTTGTTTTCGCCGTATGCGGTGACTGTTATGTTGTTATCACCCAGTTTCAGCTTTACGCTTTTGCAGTAGTAACCTGTCTTTGGACTCGATTTGTAAATATAGAGTTTTCCCTCTCCCGTCTCAATCTCAAGCCTTTTTATCTTACCTGGGGGAGTCTTTACGACCAGTGAAGCAAAGGCATCGTCATATATTGCCTGGTTTTTCGGAGACTCTATCTCTATCAGTTTTTCATTCGCACTTGCTCCGGCAAGCGTTAGCCAACCGGAGAGGAGAAGGAAACATGCTCCTTTCCCTCTCATTTTAACTCCTTACTTGGTGTTGACAATCGGTTTTTCCCTATCGTAGTATCGTCTTGCATGACATGCCGGCGCACATGAACCGCCTGTCGGAGTCTCTATGTATCTGATCGGGAAGTTGATCTTTCCGAATTTGGTCTTTTTCCTCAGGTGGTGAGGGTAGTCTTTGGTGCCGTGGAAATCGTGGCAGGCACGGCATGTTCGACCCTTCTTCTTGTCGACGTGGACATAGTGAAGGTTTTTCGTACCGTTTCTAAAGTTGGTATATTCGGTAGTTCTCTCTTCGGTAACTTTTTTGGATTCGTGGCACTCGAAGCAGATATAGTTGTTTACGTCGAAACTTGCATAGAATGTCGATGGGAACGGTTTTTTCAGCATTCTGAAGTTCGGGCTTCCGTGCGGGTTGTGGCACATCGCGCAGTCTCCCCACTGAATAGGTCCGTGCCAGTCTGGATTCTCTTCAAGGTGTTTGGCCATGTTGATCAAAGTGACGCCATCTTCATCTCGTTTGAGTGGCTCATTGTGGCATGTCAGACACATGTTCATGATAGAGTCCGCTTTCAACATTCTTGGCTGTCCCGTTCCGTGAGGGTCGTGACACTCCTGGCATCCGTTTGGTCTGTTGATGGCACCGTGTTTGTTTTTGGCTTTCTCTATCCACTCTTTCTTGTCGGCATGGCACATGAGGCAGAGATCTTTTTTCCCGTCCGCTTTGAGCTGATACTTGTAATCCTCAGTATGAGGGTCGTGACAGTTTATACACTGATCTTTAACTGGTGGGTGGATATTGTCCGTTTTATGCAAAAATTCGCCTTTTGCAGTATGACAAGATGTACAGAGTTCGTTGATGTTCGATGCGACAAGGAGCCGCTTGTTGGGAGACTTGTGCGGGTTGTGGCATGCAGTACATGCACCTGCAGCGACAGGTCCGTGTATGAACTTTTTTCCCTCTTTCAGATCTTTGTCGTGGCACTGGTAGCAAAGATCGGGAGTATCCATTATAAGATCGTAGTTTTTGCTCTTGTCGGGATTTTTGTCTTTGTGACAGACGGTACAGTCGCCCCACTCAAAGGGAGGGTGTACTACCTCTTTTTCAGAAAGCAGGTTAGGCTCGAAAAAAGGCTCTTCTGCCCCCGCTTTCGGTTTTGGAACTTCAGCTACTGCCGGAGCTTCTACCGGTGCCGGAGCTTCGACAGCGGCCGGAGTTTCTGCCTTGGTTTGTGTCTCTGCAGTAACTTCAGCAGGCTTCTCTTCTGCAGCTTTTACCTTTTCTGTTTTGACCGCTTCGGTATCCTGCGGAGCCTTCTCCTTTGACGGAGTGGTACATCCGGTCAGTGCCATCAAGGCCAAAACCGAAGAGACAAACACTATTTTCCTAACGGAAACTATCATCTAAACCCCCTTATCATGAATAGTTGTAGATATCATCGATTTACGATTATGATATATAAAAAAATTATATATCTTGAAACCGGAATGATAATATAAATATTTGAGCATGTCAATAAAAGATAAGCTTACGGCAGCCATCTTCTCGGACTTTTTAAGGAAACACTCATTATTGATTCTTATTTACACTGGTCAGGTAGTAAGCGAGTGCCCTGTAATCTTCTTCGAACATATGTTTCGTTTTGTATAGTTGCGGTTTCATTATGCCGAAGCGCTGAGGTTCGATTATGGGCGGTGAGTCTCCTTTTAGAAAGTCTATCAGCTTTCTCTCGTTACCGAGATAGTGTATAGATATGGTTTCCAAAGAGGGGCCGACGCTTGCGGCATCATCTTTGGGAGCATGGCAGATATTGCAATTGTATCTTTTGAATATCTGTTCACCTCTTTTTGTAAGATCCATCTCCTGGGCATATCCCAATAGTGCCAGAATGGAAACGATCGCTGCTTTTTTTATCATCTATTCCCCTTTCTTCAAACTGCCGGCAAT
>JALSPH010000269.1 GCA_026986055.1 Campylobacterales bacterium | reverse complement strand
GTTCGGTCTTGACAAGTTCATACAGCTGAACCTCTTCTATCTTAAAAACAGCGACCAGATCGACAACCTAAACGACGACCACCAGTACAGAAACAGCGGAAGTTCCGATATATGGGGTGCCACTTTGGAGTATAAAACCATCATAGCGAGGGTCGGGCATCTCTATATGAATTTTACCTGGCTTAACGGCAAGAAGTCCGAGGACAGACCGCTTGACAATGCAGCTCATGTTCTTGCCAAAGTTACGTACAATATGCCGCTCTCGGAAAATTGGAGTGTAGGTGCCGTAGGACGTTACGTCGGCACAAAGAAGAGGGCTTGGTATGATTACAGGAGAGATAAAGTCCCTGCATGCAAGGTGGCAGATGCTACGATATCGTATAAAAAATCCGGATATAAAGTTCAATTGAGCGCTAAAAACATCTTCGATGAAGATATCCGCTATCCGTCGGAACCTTACAACTACGACGATGACTTCCCAGCAGAGGGGCGAAGAGTGATGCTTACATTGACAAAGGCGTTTTAATGCGGGCTCTGGCTGTAGTTTTGATCTTTATCCAAGCATTATGGGGATATACATACAATGAACTGCTGCTCGATGCCCAGAGCAGAATCTATCCGAAACTTTTGATGTTAGAGGAGAAGATTGTCAAGCAGCATAACGACAAGCCTATAATTTTTACCGTAGTTCACGCTCCGGAAGATGAGGAGGTTGCACTGAGAATTGCAGAAAAGATTGAGAATTACTACGACCACTCTTTGGGAGGTGTAGGATTTGAAGTTGAGACGGCAACCTTCGAGGAGTTGAACGACAATTTGCACGCTGATGCCATATACATGTTAAAAGGTGACGAAGATTCGGTAAAAAAGGCGGTAGAGTATGCGAACAAGATGGGAGTACCCCTCTTTGTTTACGACTTTCAGGATCTTAACGAAGGTGCGCTTTTTGCTCTTACCATAGAGCAGTCGACGGTTATTTATATGAACAGAAAAGCGCTTCATAGAGCCGGTGTCTCTTTCGACTCGGCCCTTTATTCGATCGTAAGGTTCGTAGATGCAGGATGAGAAGAGTTATTCACTCTCTACGAAAATAATCTTCTACGTTCTTTTCGTAGCTTTGGTGGTTCTTCTCTCTATGTTTTTCATTTTCGAGAATATCGGTAAAAAGACTCTACAGGACGTCGAAAAAGAGAAGGCCGAACTTATAGCCAAAATGTTCGCTCCACAGATCGGGATAAACCTATACCTCGGTTTCGACGACAAGGTGGAGAGTGCTTTGAAGCAGATCATGAGCGAAAAAGATATTTTGGCGGTATACCTTAAAAAAGATGGAGAGGTTTTAAAGAGACTAAAGCGCCACCCGTACAATTTGAACGACAACTCGGAGACATTTAGGGTCGAGACGGCCGTGATGGAGCCTGGAGGGAGCAAGCAGATAGCGACATTGGAGCTCTACTATTCGAGTCTGCACTACAAAGAGATGGTCGACAAGATGACCAAACTGCTGCTTCTCTTTTTCTCGATCGCTACTCTGCTTTTCATCGCTCTTGCATACCAGATACGAAAACGTCTCATTCCCCTCAAAAAAGTGGCAGGTGCCCTTGCCGAGTACGATGTGAGCGGCGGTCAGTTGAGACTCGATTGCGAAAGTGACGACGAGGAGATAAAACTCATCATAAGAGCTGTCGAAAAGATGCAGGATAATGTAAACGCCTACGCGGAGCTGCAGGAGAATATGAAGCAGATTCTCTCCCAAAAGGTGGAAGAGAAGACTGCTCAGCTCTGGAGCCAGCTCTATACGGACCAACTTACGGGTTTGCCTAACCGCAGGGCTCTTATGGATGATCTATCCAAAGAGAGCGAAGCTCTTGTAGCTATAGTCAATATCGACGACTTTACGGAGATCAACGATCTCTACGGACACCGGGCGGGAGACATTATCTTGAAAAATTTTGCCGACACTCTGCATGATCTCGGTATGGATCGCGCCTATAGGGTATCCGGTGATGAGTTCGTGCTCATCAAAAAGGGCAAGTTTCATCTGGATGAGGCGAAAGAGCTGCTTAAAGGTGTTCGAGGCAAGATAGAGCGTACACACTTCTATTACGAAGAGAACAGGGTCGATATACGGGTCACGATAGGTGCCACGATAGAGGAGGCACCTATGATAGAGCAGGCGGATATGGCGCTCAAAGAGGCCAGGAAGCTACGCAAGCCTGTTATGATCTTCTCTTCGGAGTGGAATCTGGAGAGTAGGTATAGGGAGAATATATACTGGATAAGAGAGATCAAAAGTGCACTCTCGCAAGATAGAATAGTACCCTACTGCCAACCGCTTTTAGACCTTGCGACCGGAAAAATAAAGGGTTATGAGGTTTTGATGAGGCTCATTAAAGAGGATGGAGAGGTCGTTTCACCTTTCAAATTTCTTCCGCTTGCGCAAAGAAGCCACCAGTATCAGTATATGACTATGAGAATGGTAGATAAAAGCTGCGCTTTTTTCAAAGAGAAAAAGGGTACCACCTTCTCCATCAACCTCTCTGTGGAGGATATTCTAAACCATGAAACCGTAGTCTATATAAAAGAGAGAATAACAAGTTACGGTGTCGCTCACAGGGTCGTATTCGAACTGCTCGAGAGTGAAAATATAGAAGTCTTTCCGGAAGTTGAAAGGTTTGTCACCGAGATGAAGGAGCTTGGATGTCAAATCGCCATAGACGACTTTGGAACGGGATACTCCAACTTCTCCTATCTTATAAGACTCAAAGCCGACTATATAAAAATAGACGGCTCTTTGATAAGAAATATACACAACGACAAAAATGCGCAGGTTATCGTAGAGGCTATAGTCGATTTCGCCAAAAAGCTCGGTATCAGAACCGTGGCTGAGTTTGTAAGCAACGAGATGATTTACGAAAAGGTGAAGGAGATGGGCATAGATGTTGCGCAGGGTTACTATATCAGCGAACCGATACCGATAGATAAGATTGAAGATGTCTCGCGGAAGGAAGATGTGGTATAATAGCCCTTTTTGTATCAGGGCATTGCCATAATAACAAATGGTTATAAGATGTTTATATGGCTATGTATAAAAATTTCAAATATTAATAGTAGAGGATGATAAACATGTTTTTCGATGATGTAGAGGATATCTTTACCGGCGGTTCGCCTAAAGCGAAGTTTTTCGACATAGTCTACAACGCAAACAGAAACCTTGTGGAGAACGAGCTCGACAAGCTTGTTACCAGGCTTTGCGCTCTTGAAGAGCTGCTCGAAGAGAAGATGGGAGAAGAGGAGATGGAAGCGGAACTTCAGAAGATGTGCTATCTTCCTTCAAAAGAGTTGGAAAATGCAAAAGCGAGCAAATATATAGAGTTGACGGCCAATATTCTTACCCAGAATGAGTAGAGCCCTTTTCGGTACGCTCCTTGCGGCTCTTCTTCTCTCTTCCCTTCAGGCAGGAGAAAAGGGGTGGGATCACTTTTTGGCTCTCTCTTTGAAAAAGGATATATGGCAGAGTGTCGAGATTCGGGAAGGAGAACGGGTCCACAACTTGGATTTATGCTGGACTCTATACAAAAATGGCGGGCTTGTTATGCACATAAGGTATGACAAGTACCGCTATCAGCCTTTACTATATGCAAAGTACAGGCTCGATACTTTTAAAATAGATCTCTTTCCAAAGAGAGAGGATGCATCCAGATCCACGCTTCAAAAGCCATATGCTTTGATCGTTTTCAAAGCTTTCGATGAAAGAAAGAGAGAGGCGCACATCGATCTGATGATAAAGGATTACGGTATGAGTGAGATCTTTTATGAAAAAGGGAAAGAGTAGAGTCATGTTGGATCGTGTAGAGAGCCTTATGCAAAGTTATATTTCTGAATTGTCGAACGAGTATGTTTCTAGCCTTTTTGAAAAATTGCCTCACGGAAAGCGGCTGCGTGCCAAGCTTGTTCTTAAAATTGCCGGCAGCTCTAAAGAGGCTCTGCGCCTTGCCGCGGTTATAGAGATGATCCACGCTGCAAGTCTGCTTCACGACGACGTTATCGACGATGCTGCGACGCGAAGGGGCGTCGCTTCGCTGAACGCTACCGAAGGGAGCAAACAGGCGGTAATGATGGGTGACATTCTCTACTCCAAAGGGTTCGAAGAGTTGGTCGGATTTGAAAGAGAGATAGCGGCCAAAGTAGCGTCTGCGGTTACGCAGCTAAGCATCGGCGAGATGATGGATGTGGAGCTCTCCAAGAGTTTCAATACCGACTCCGGACTCTATATGCAGATGATCTACCAAAAAACGGCTGCACTAATAGAGGCGACGGCAGCCACTGCGGCAATGCTTGCAGGCAAGGAGTCCGGCGTTTATGCAATATACGGCAGAAACCTCGGTATAGCTTTTCAGATAGTCGACGATATTCTGGATATCACGCAAACGAGTGAACAGCTCGGAAAACCGGCCATGCACGATTTTGAAGAGGGGAAATCGACGCTTCCTTATATCTATCTTTACGAAGCGTTGGATGAAGAGGGTAAAGAGCGTCTGAAGTCTCTACATGCAAAGAGGCTTACCGACGATGAGAAAGAGTGGATCAAAGGGGCTATGGAAGAGAGAGGAGCTTTACGAAAGGCGTATCTTCATGCCAAAGAGCTGGCAGATGAGGCTGTCTCTCTGATGGAAAGTGCGGGGGAGAGTTCACTGGCAGATATCGTCACAGCTATGATTGAGAGGGATTTTTGATGCAGTATGTCGTAGTCAGTTATTCACACAAAAATACAGATATAGAAGTTAGAGAGAAGTTGGCATTTCCCGATGAAGATTTGAAAAGAAAAGCTCTTGAAACCCTTTTGAAAACGGAAGGTATCAATGAAGCTATGCTTCTTTCCACCTGTAATCGTGTCGAATTTCTCGTCAGTACCTCCATTCCATCTTCGGCGCTACATGCAATTTTCGAGATACTTCACAAGCATAGCGGGCTCTCCATAGAGGAGCTCGAGGGAAGAGCCGATGTCTACGAAGATGAGGGAGCGGTCCACCATGTCTTCTCCGTCGCCTCTTCTCTAGATAGCCTCGTCGTCGGAGAGACTCAGATAGCCGGCCAGTTGAAAGATGCCTTCAGGTTCGCTTTCGAAAACGGATACTGCTCACAAAAGATCTCCAGGCTTATACACTACGCCTTCAAGTGTGCCGCCGAAGTGCGTAACACTACGGAGATTTCCAAAAACCCCGTATCCGTAGCGGGTGCTGCCGTCTCTCAGGCAAAAGAGGTCATGGGTGGAAATCTAGGCGGCTTTACGGGGCTGGTCGTCGGTGCAGGAGAGATGAGCGAAATTGTCGCAAAACACCTTGTAGCAAACGGTTGCAACGTCATTATCTTCAACCGATCCATGGAGAATGCGAAGAAGATTGCAGATGCGGTCGGAGACCATGTCGATATAGAGCCTTTTCACGCTTTGGCGGAGTATATAAATAGGTACAGACTTCTCTTTTCCGCTACCGGTGCACCCCATCCGATCATAACGGAAGATATGGTGGCAGAGGCAACCTTTGAGAGACACTGGTTCGACCTTGCAGTTCCAAGGGACATAGAGGATATGAGCGACGAGACGATAAATATCTACGCCGTCGACGATTTGAAAGAGATTGTCGACACCAACCTATCGATGCGCAAAGAGCAGGCGAGAAAAGCTTACGAGATAGTAGGCAGATACACGATAGAGTTTTTCAAATGGTTGCAGACTCTTATGATCGACCCGCTCATAAAAGATGTCAGAGAGCAGGCGCGCAAAGCGGCGATGGCGGAGATAGAGAGAGCCGTGAAGAAGGGGTTTATACCTCCTGAAACCCAGAAAAACGTCGAAAAGCTCGTACATAACGCTTTCAACAAGTTTCTGCATACGCCTACGAAACAGTTGCGTGATGTGGCCGAACAGCCCAGAGCCGATACGATAATAGAGGCTATGAAGTATATTTTCAAAACAGATACAGAGGTGAAGATGGTCGACAAGTACAAATGTGAGTTCGTTATGAAGGATGAGATAAGATGAGGCTTTCCAAACTGCTTGTTCCCACTTTGAAAGAGGCGCCAAAAGATGCGGTACTTCCAAGCCACATATATCTGGTACGCGGAGGGTTCATTTACCAGGTGTCAAGCGGTATATACGACTTTCTCCCGCTTGGCAAGCGGGTGCTCGACAAGGTGAAGGCCATTGTCAAAGAGGAGCTTGACGGCTCCGGTTGCCAGGAGGTTCAACTAGGATTCGTTACACCTGCGGAGCTTTGGAAAAAGAGCGGCAGGTACGAAAAGTACGGCGCGGAGCTTCTTCGC
>JALSPH010000268.1 GCA_026986055.1 Campylobacterales bacterium | reverse complement strand
TCGAGGCAAGTTATGTATCTCCTGAAATCCTGGCACCTGCGGTAAAAAAACTGAATCTAAAGACCGACAAGTTATATTACAGGACCTCAAGAGGAAGCGAACCGGATCTGAAGTTTGGAATTATGCTTCTTTTTTCTCTTTTGAAAAAGTATGCGAAGATCTCTATATATGCAGGAGAGAGTGAGTATATTACTCCAAAAGTTCCGATTACGGTAGATATTTCCGTCGACGATATAGAGGAGTTGGTAGGTCAGAGAGTCGAGCTGTCGGATGCGGTTTCGATACTTGGCAGGCTGGGATTTGAGATAAACAGAACCGAAGATGGAAGAATTGTGGCACAGACTCCGCCTTTCAGGCACGATATAAACAACAGACAAGATGTCATAGAAGAGATCGTAAGAGTTATAGGGATCGACAACATCATCTCCAAACCGCTTGAGTTTACCGAAGCGAACAGAATGAGCGACTCTTTGAAGCGCTATAGATTTTTGCGCGATATACGCCTTAAAGCGGTTGCTAGCGGTTTTTTCGAAACGGTTCACTACATATTTTGCGACAACGAAAGGATCAAGAGGTTCGGTTTTGAACCGATCAAGCCGGAAATGGAGTTGGCGAATCCTATCACGGTTGAGATGGATGGCCTTAGACCCTCTTTGATGCTCAATATGCTCGATTCGTTGAAAAGAAATGTAAGTATCTCCAAAAAAAGAGTGCCCCTCTTTGAGATAGGTACCGTTTTTGACGAAAAGAGAAACGAATCTTTGCAGATGGCACTCGCTTACAGTGGAGAGAGAGACTCAGATGCCGTTGTCAATGCCGGAAAGCCTAAAAGTGTCGATTTTGCATTCTTTGTCTCCAAACTCTCTTCTATCATTGGAGAGTTCGAATTGAAAGAGTGTAAAAAGCCGAACTCTCTCATGCATCCATACCAGTCTGCCGATCTTTTCATCGATGACAAGAGAGTGGGGCATGTCTCAAAACTCCATCCGAAGGTTTCAGAAGAGTTCGATCTTCCCGACACATATTTTGCTGAGATCGATCTGCTTTGCTTGGAGCCTGAAGAGAAGATTGCAAGTAGGATAGCTGCGTTGACACCCATCTACAGAGACCTAAGCATTGTGGTGCCTCAATCTACAAAATATAGCGACATCAAAGATGTACTCAAAGCCTCCGTACCGGAAATCGTGGAGAGATTCTACCCAATAGACAGGTATGTCGACGACTCTTTGGGCGAAAATATGAGTTTGACTCTTAGATTTGTAATCGCACCGCATGAAAAGTCCCTTGAAGAGAGTGAGATAAATGGGATCATGGAGGATATTTTGGAAACTTTAAAGAGTAGATGCGAGGCGAAACTAAGATGAAATATCTTGAGGTAAAAAGAGCAAAGCCGTTTGACTTCAGATGCGACAATATTGCCAGCGACAAATCTATTTCCCATCGATGTGCCATCTTTTCTCTACTTAGTGATAAACCGAGCAGAATAAAGAACTACCTTAAAGCCGAAGATACTCTCTGTACGCTCAATATCGTAAAGCAGCTGGGAGCCGAAGTTGAAGAGAATGAGAAAGAGATAGTCATAACCCCTCCAAAAGAGTTGAACGAACCGGACGATATACTCGATTGCGGCAATTCCGGGACTGCTATGCGTCTCTTTTGCGGCTTTTTAAGCTCGATAGAGGGGCACTTCGTTTTGACTGGAGATAAGTACCTTAGAAGAAGACCGATGAGAAGGGTGACCGAGCCTTTGGCGCAGATAGGTGCAAAAATTGACGGTAGAGAAGAAGCAAATCTTGCTCCTCTTTGCATCCGTGGAGAGAGGCTTAGAAGCTTCAATTACGAAAGCCAAGTAGCTTCCGCACAGGTAAAGAGTGCGATGATTTTGGCGGCACTCAGAGCCGACGACATATCTACATACCGTGAGCCGGAGCTTAGCCGCGACCATACCGAGAGGATGTTAAGAGGTATGGGAGCAAATATAGAGAGTTGGGACACAATCACTATAGAGCCATTGATAAAACCTCTCGAACCTCTCGACATTACGGTTCCGGCCGATCCTTCAAGCGGATTCTTTTTCGCAGTGGCTGCAGCCATAGTGCCGGGAAGCCGCGTCGTCATAGAGAACGTTACACTTAATCCGACAAGAACCGAAGCCTATATAGTGTTGCAGAAGATGGGTGCCAGGGTGGAGTTTGAAGAGAAGGAGAACAGGTACGAGCCTATCGGCGATATAACCGTCACATACGACGGTAGACTCGAAGCGGTAGAGGTTAGCGAGCGAATATCATGGCTCATAGACGAACTGCCCGCTCTTGCCATAGCTATGGCCGTTGCGGAGGGGGAAAGCGTCGTTAAAAATGCCTCCGAGCTGAGGGTCAAGGAGTCCGATAGGATCAGTTGTGTCATAAACGGCTTGAAAAAGTGCGGTATAGAGTGTAGCGAAACGGAGGATGGATACAAAATTGTCGGCGGTGAGTTGAAGTCAGCCGTGATAGATAGCTGCGGAGACCATAGAATCGCTATGAGTTTTGCTATTGCGGGGCTTTTGGCCGATATGAGAATAGAGGATGTGGAGTGTATAGAGACATCTTTTCCAAATTTTACGGAGCTTTTGGCTTCATTGACGGAGGTTAGAAGTTGGAGATAGAGGTAGCAAACAGTTACGGCTTCTGCTTCGGTGTCAAAAGGGCTATAAAGATTGCCGAAGAGAATCCGGGAAGTTCCACTCTGGGACCGCTTATACACAACAATATGGAGATAGAGCGCCTCAAAAGAGACTTCAACGTATCTTTGGCGAAATCTTTGGATGATGTAAAAAGCGGTGAAGCTACGGTCATAAGAACGCACGGTATTCCGAAAAATGACCTTAAAAAGCTCAAAGAGAAAGGCGGTAAGGTTATTGACGCTACATGTCCGTTCGTTACCAAACCACAGCAGATAGTGGAGCAGATGAGTGAAGAGGGTTATGACATAGTGATTTTCGGGGATGTGAACCACCCTGAAATCAAAGGAGTCATGAGTTATGCGACAGGTACGGTACATGCGGTATTGAGCGTTGATGAGCTCTCACGCCTCTCTCTTAAAGAGCGTGTTGCACTTGTAGCGCAGACGACACGAAAGATTGAAGAGTACAACAAAATCATAAACTATCTGGTACCGAGGCACAAAGAGGTTAGGGTATTCAATACTATCTGCAATGCGACTTTCGAGAACCAGGATGCCGCAAGAGAGCTTGCCAAAAGGGCGGACGTAATGGTCGTAATAGGCGGAAAACAGTCTTCAAACACCAAACAGCTACACTCGATTTGTAAAAGTTTTTGCGAAGAGTCTTACCATATTGAGTCAAAAGATGAGCTCAAAAAAGAGTGGTTCGAAGGGAAGAGTCTATGTGGAATAACTGCGGGTGCATCCACTCCGGAGTGGATAATTGAAGATGTTATTGGCAAAATAAGAGAATTTAAAGTATAATAGCGCATTTAAAATCGGAAAAGGAATCAGGTATGGATAAGGCCTCAATGGAAGAGTTTGAGAACATGGAGGAAGACTTCGCGTCGATGCTCGACGCTTACGAGAAAAAGGAGCAGGGTGGAAGTATTACCGACGGCGTAATAGTTGAGATTCGCGAAAACGACAACCAGGCGTTGGTGGATGTCGGCAGAAAGCAGGAAGCTGCCGTAAATCTGGATGAGTTGAAAAACGAGGATGGAAGTTTCAAGTTCAATGTAGGCGACACTATTCCCGTAGTGATTACGGGATATAGAAACGAAAGGCCGCAGGCTTCCTATCTTAAAGCGATCAGAAAAGCGAATGTCCGCAAGTTTATAGAAGAGCATGAAAACGATGCCGAAAATATGCTCGTAGAGGGTAAAGTGGTTCGTAAAAACAGAGGCGGATACTTTGTAGTAGGAAACGATGTAGAGTTTTTCATGCCTATGAGCCAGGCAGCCTTTGCGATGGGGAAAAATCCTATAGGCAAAGAGATAAAAGCGGCAATACTTAAGCTCGACAAAGAGCGCGACTCTATCGTGATCTCCAGAAGAAAGTATCTTGACAATCTCAGAAAAGAGCGAAAAGAGGTTGTCGACAAGCTTATGGAAGAGGGCAAAATCGTAGAGGGAACTATCAAAAAGATCACCAGCTACGGAATGTTCGTCGATGTAGGCGGAGTCGAAGGGCTCGTGCACTACAGCGAGATAAGCTACAAAGGGCCGGTAAATCCTGCAACACTCTATAAAGAGGGCGACAAAGTAGAGGTCAAAGCGATCTCTTACGACCCCAAAAAGAGACATCTCTCCCTCTCTATCAAACAGACCATGCCTGATCCTTGGGAAGAGATTATCGAGCAGCTAGAAGAGGGTGACGCTATAAAAGTTACCGTCAGCAATATAGAGCCTTACGGAGCGTTTGTCGATCTTGGAAACGATATAGAGGGTTTCTTGCATGTTTCCGAGGTATCATGGGACAAAGATATAAAAAATCCAAAAGATTATCTGAATGTCGGTGACGAGATAGATGTCGAAGTTATAGAGATCAACCCTGAAACCAGAAGACTCAGAGTCTCTTACAAAAACCTACAACCTAAACCTTTCGAAGAGTTTCTGCAAAACTACAAAGAGGGCGATGTGGTAAAAGGAACCGTTACGACTCTCACCGACTTCGGTGCCTTCGTTCGCATAGGAAAAGTGGAGGGACTGCTTCATAACCAGGATGTTTCATGGGAGAAGGGGGCGAAAGCCAAAGATCTTCTCAACAAAGGTGACGAAGTGGAAGTGAAGATCATCAAGATAGATCCTCAGCAAGAGCGAATAAGCCTCAGTAGAAAAGCTTTGGAAGAGAGTCCACTCGAAAAGTTTGCTAAAGAGTATAAAACCGGCGATATCGTAAAAGGTAAAGTTCGCGATGTCAAGGATTTTGGAGTATTCGTAGAGATCAAAGATGGAGTTGACGCTCTTATAAGAAAAGAGGATGTGGCTCCTTTGAATATGGAAGAGATAAACAAAGGCGACGAGATTGAAGGGGTGATCGTAATGCTCGATCCCGCTTCCAACAAAGTCAGACTCTCCGTACGCCGTCTGGAAAGACAGAAAGAGCGTGATGTCATCAATGAACTCAACAGCAGTGAAGATCGCCTCACAATCGGAGATATAATCAAAGATCAGCTGTAAGAGGCCATATGAACCGCCTGTTGATAATCCTTTTCGGGATTCTTTCGACAGTGGCGGTTTTTGTACTGCTTGTTTTACTTTACCGTTACGCCAACGAAGGCGGTGAAAGTGTCAAGATGGAAACCGCTGAAACACTCCATTTTTCGAAAAGCTCTGAAGGGTCGGATGTCGGCACCAGATGGCTACAGGAGCTGGCAAACAAAAAAAAGCCTACATACAGCTATGCGGTTAGCGAAATGGAGATTTCGCTCCCGTTGAAAAAGGCATCTGAGTCGAAAATCGCCTTTAAAATGGTTTTGGACAATCTTGACGACTATAAAATGTTCTGCATAAAACAGCTGTTGGAGCGAAAAGGTGTTGACTACTCGGTCTACCGCAAAGATGGCAGGGCTCTTCTTATTGTTCATGATATAGATAAAAAGAGGGAAAAAGAGATACTTCAACTCGTTAAAGAGTACGATGTCAGGACAAAGATAGAAAAATATATAAAGGATTAGGATGCAAAAACATACGATTATGGTTTGCGACCACATTCACGAAAGCGGCTTGAATCTTTTGAAGTCTCAACCGGACATCAATTATATAAATGCGGCCGATCTGCCGAAAGATCAACTTCTTGATGTCATAGACCAGGCAGATGTCGCTATTACCAGAAGTTCTACGGAAGTGAACGAAGCCTTTTTGGAGGCTGCGAAAAATCTGAAAGCGCTTGTGCGTGCAGGCGTAGGAGTCGATAACGTCGATATGGAGGGTTGCAGCAAAAGAGGTATCATAGTGATGAACGTACCTACCGCAAACACTATTGCAGCCGTAGAGCTTACGATGGCACATATGCTCTCATGCATGAGAGCCTTTCCATATGCGCACAACGACTTGAAACTCAACAGAACCTGGAAGAGAGAGAATTGGTACGGATATGAGTTGAAAGATAAGAGGCTTGGAATTATAGGCTTTGGAAACATCGGAAGTCGCGTCGGAAAGAGAGCCAAAGCTTTCGAAATGGATGTAGTAGCATACGACCCATACATAGACCCGACGAAAGCTACCGACCTTGGTATAGAGTATACGACAAACTTCGACGATATCCTCTCCTGCGATGTCATCACCATCCATACTCCCAAAACCCAGGAGACTATCGGTATGATAGGCGAAAAAGAGATAGGGAAGATGAAAG
>JALSPH010000267.1 GCA_026986055.1 Campylobacterales bacterium | reverse complement strand
GACGCTTCCGGCTTCGTTACGATGCTGGTGGCCGTTATTGCCGTCACCGCTCTCTTTTCGTGGATCATGGACAGGCTCGAAAACCTCTACAGCTACTATACACACTTTTTTGGCATAGATCTTACCCCCTCTTTGTTGATGGATATCACCATATATACGATATATCAACTGCTGATCATGGTTTTGCCTTTGGCTATACCTGTGGCGATCGCAGGGCTCATTGCAGGTTGGATGCAGTTTGGCTTTCTCTTTACGACAAAGCCCCTTACCCCGGACTTGAAAAAGATCGACCCCATAAAAGGTGCAAAAAACCTCTTTTCGTTGAAGAAGCTGGTCGAGGGTGCGAAGATCACGCTGAAAGTGGCTGCCGTGTTCATTGTGGCATTCAGCGTATTTCTCGGGTTCATAGAGGAGCTGGTTTCAGTCTCAAGGGCAGACCTTCTGGATCAGATGAGGTGGCTGGGCGACAGAGCTCTGATACTGGCGGCCGTGATGCTTGTCCTGTTAATGGTTTTGGCATTGATAGATATCATGTTCGTGCGCTACAACTACTTCAAAGGTCTCAGGATGTCGAAGCAGGAGATCAAAGATGAGATGAAGCAGCTTGAGGGAAACCCCGAGATAAAGGCGAAGATCAGACAGATTCAGATGGAGATGGCAAGAAAACGGATGCTCGCCGAGGTTCCGAATGCCGATGTCGTCATTACCAACCCTACCCACTTCGCCGTTGCGCTTCGCTATAAGGAGGGGGAGTCCAAAGCTCCCAAAGTTGTGGCAAAAGGGGCCGACTTGATAGCGCTCAAGATAAAGGAGATCGCTAGAGAGAGCGGCGTTCAGATCGTGGAGAATCCTCCTCTTGCAAGAGAACTTTACAAACATGTAGATATAGACAAAGAGGTGCCTGAGCAGTTTTACCATGCCGTTGCCGAAGTGTTGGCCTTCGTTTACAAAAGCAAAAGGGCCCTTTGACCATTTTTTGGATAAAATCCTCTTCATGAATGAAAAGAGTCTCTATATCGAAGCTAAAGAGTTGATAGAGTCGAGCCGACATATAACCGTGATCGGCCATCTGAACCCCGATGCCGATGCGTTAGGTACGGCACTGGGGCTCTGGTCGGTCTTCAAAGAGTTGCCGAAACGGACCGATGTGGTTTTTCTCTCCCGTCCCCTTCCGCAGTATCTGGCTTTTTTGCCGGGGTTCGAAAAGATTCGCCATAGCGTGAATCCAAAAAGCGACCTGATCGTTACGGTAGATTCGGGAAGTTTCGATCGTCTTGGAATCGAGAAGCCGGCTGATGCGAAGATCGTAAATATCGACCACCACCGCAGCAATACGGGGTTTGGAGATGTAAATATAGTGGAGCCGGAGTTTGCCAGCGCTTCGGAGGTAGCTTTCAAGCTTGTCGAAAGAGCCGGATGGAGCGTAAAGAGAGACTCTGCGATAAACTTTTACGCCGCCCTTTTGAGCGACACCGGTTTTTTCGGTTACGAAGGTGTGAACGGTAGGGTTTTCGACTTTGCCAAGAGGCTGCTCGAGCTTGGAGCGGATGCGGAGTGGACGGCAAGAATGCTCAGAGAGAACCAGCCTCTGAGCAAGCTCAGACTGTTGCCCAAAGCTCTTCAGACCCTCAGGCTCTACCTGGACGCAAGGGTGGCGGGCATCGACGTGACCGCTTCTATGCTCGAAGAGTCGGGTGCCACCGTAAACGAGACGGATGACATAGTCAACTACGCCAGATCTCTTGCGACAGTCGAAGTGGGGTTTTTGATAAGAGATGAGAGTGACGGCGCTTTGAAGGTTTCGTTACGCTCCAAAAGCTATGTGGATGTGTGCGAAATAGCGCAAGAGTTCGGCGGCGGAGGCCATATAAGGGCTGCAGGTTTCACCGTTTACGATCTGGAACGTAAAGTGCTTAAAGAGAGATTGTTGAAGAGGATAGAGAAGGAGCTATAGTTGAGAAGAAAGAAGAGCAATATCGGTGCAACCCTCCTGGTTGTCTTTTTTTTGGCCATCATAGGCGGTGCGGTCTATCTTGCAAATTCACCGATGTTCGAGCGCAACGCTCCAAAAATAGAGGTTGCCGACTCGATATTTTGGAATTTGAAAGAGCCTATCAAGGTAAAGCTGAGCGATGATAGCGGAATAAGAAGTTACAAAGCCGTCCTAAATGACGGAATTTCCGACTTCGTCGTTTTGGAAGAGGAGGTTGCAACCCCTCAAAAAGAGATGGAGATTTCCGTAACGCTTCCAAGGGCAGGCTGGAACAGGCGGTCCGCATCCGCCTCTATGCGTATAGAGGTGACCGATGCGAGCAACTGGAACCTTCTGAAGGGTAACAGCAGCGTAAAAAGCGTGAACATTACGATAGATTCGGTCAGACCCACTGCATTCGTGCTTGCGAACTCCTACTCCATAAAGCAAGGTGGAAGCGCTCTGGTGGTATTTGGAGCTAAAGATAAAAATCTAAAGAGTGTATATATAAAAACCTCATTCGGGAAAATCTTCAAAGCAGAACCCTTCTACAAGCCGGGATACTACGCCGCATTAATCGCATGGCCGGTGCCCGAGAAGAGGTTTAGAGCATGGGTCGAAGCTACAGATCTTGCTGGAAATCTGACCAAAGCTCACATCCCTCTTTTTGTAGAGAAGCAGAGATATCGCCGCTCCAATATCACATTGAAAGATCGCTTTTTGAACGGAAAAGTCGCCGATCTTGCCATGGAGTTCGACGAGACGGCCAATATATCGGACCCTGTAGAGCGTTTTCGTATCATCAACGAAGAGATTCGAAAAAGGAACGAAGAGCTCATACACAAGATAGGTTCGAAAGTCTCCGACAAGCTCATAAGAAGATGGAGCGTAAAACCCTTTCTGCCTCTTAAGAATGCCAAAAAAGTGGCAAGTTTCGGGGACCACCGTTTCTACTACTATAAAGGAAAGAAGGTTAGCGAGTCTTACCATCTCGGTCTAGATCTTGCCAGTGTCAAAATGGCCGACATCATCGCTTCAAATCCCGGCCGGGTCGTATACTCCGGTTACAACGGAATCTACGGGAATATGCCTATGATAGACCATGGGCTCGGGCTATATACCCTTTACGGCCACTGCTCTTCGCTTAACGTGCAGGAGGGTGACGACGTTTCAAGGGGAGAGAGAATAGCCAAAACCGGTAAAACGGGACTTGCACTGGGAGATCATCTCCACTTCGGTATAGTCGTGCAGGGCGTCGAGGTCAGGCCTGTCGAGTGGATGGATGCGCATTGGATAAAAAACAATATAGTCTCAATCTTCCATACGGCCAGAAAAATGATAGATAGGCGCAGTGAGTAACGGTTATGGTATAATAGAGTGCGAGTTGCAGAGAATTTACGAAGTTTTTTTAAGACGGTTGAAAATACCGCATATCCTCTTCGTTTTTGGAGAGAGGATGGAGGTAGGAAAAAATTATGATAAAACAGAGAACGATTGCAAGAAGCGTGGAGAGTGTCGGTATAGGGTTGCATAAAGGGAAACCTGTTCGTCTTCGCCTCGAGCCGCTTGAAGCCGGAAGCGGTATACTCTTCTACAGAAAAGATAGGGGTGTGACCATACCTTTGGCTCCTGAATATGTGGTAGATACTCAGATGGCGACCGTTATCGGCAAAGATGGGGTGAACGTATCTACCATAGAGCACTTTCTGTCCGCGCTCTACGCATACGGGATAGATAACTTGAGGGTGGTTCTTGACGACGGTGAAATGCCTATCATGGACGGAAGCGCCGCAAGCTTCTGTATGATGCTCGACGAGGCCGGTATAGAGGAGCAGAGTGCCGGTAAGGAGATTTTGCGCATCAAGAAAGAGGTGAAGGTCGTTTCCGGAGAGAAGTATGTCTCTTTGAAGCCTTCCGAGAGTGCGGAGTTCGATTTTACGATAAAGTTCGATCATCCCGTAATATCGAGGCAGCATAGAAGGTTCATCTTCTCCAAGCAGAGCTTTATTCGTGAAATTGCCAGAGCGAGGACTTTCGGCTTCTTGAAAGAGGTCCAATATCTGCGAAGCAAAAACCTTGCGCTCGGCGGAAGCTTGGAAAACGCCATCGTTCTTGACGATACGAAGGTACTAAACCCTGAAGGACTCCGTTTTGAGGATGAGTTCGTAAGGCATAAGATTCTCGATGCCATGGGAGATATGAAACTGCTTGGTCGTCCTATTTTGGGAAGGTATGAAGCCTTCGCCGGCAGTCACGGTTTGAATCATGAGCTGACATTGGCTCTGATGGCCGATGCGGATGCCTACGAGATCGTGACGCTGAAAGTGCAAGAGAGCAGGGAGTTTGCAAGAAGTTTTGCATAAGTGCGGTAAAAGAGCTGAAGCGCAACTGCTTGTCATAGGCGTCACCTCGCCTTTGAAAGCGGCTCTCTACCAAGATGGCGAGTGTGTGGAGAGATTTACGCTGGAGGGTAAAAGCTCGGAGGTTCTGCCGGGGCTTCTTCACGACATTCTCTACCGATATAGGTTGAAAGAGATCTACTACGCCAACGGCCCCGGGAGCTTCATGGCGATCAAAGTGACCTACGTGATGCTTAAAACGCTATCTATATCGCTCGATATTCCTCTCTTTGCGGCCGATGCATTCACCTTCAACGGCAACAGACCCATAAAAGCGATAGGAAAAAGCTGCTTCGTCAAAAAAGATGGAAAGATCTCCATTGTTTCAGGCTGCATAGCCGAAGAGAACACTTTCGAAGTGCCGCAAAGACTTGATAAGACTCTTTTTTCCGGTGACAACGAACCCCTATACGTATTGCCTGCAGTCTAAGGCTCTATTTTTTGGAAGCCCCTTTTTAGCAAACTTATAATAAAATTACGCCAATAATTTTTAGGAGAGATGTGTGATCATAAGTGTACCTGCTACAAGCGCAAATCTGGGACCTGGCTTCGATACTCTCGGCCTATCTCTCTCGCTTAGAAACAGGGTGCACATCATACCTTCAAGGTTTTTCAGTGTTTCGATAAAGGGTGAGGGGGCGAACAATCCGCGCCTAAAAGGTAACAATATGTTCATAAACATATTCAACGACCACTACAGGCACCTTACGGGCAAGAAGGGTATATTTCGTTTCAAGTTCTACAACCAGATCCCGCTATCAAGAGGACTCGGCAGCTCTTCTGCCGTTATAGTCAGTGCCATAGCCTCGGCATACAGTGCCGCCGGTGTAAACATCTCGAAAAGAAAGCTTTTGAACCTCGCTCTATACTACGAGCACCATCCGGACAACATCACACCTGCCGTCATGGGAGGCTTCAACGTTGCGGTCGTCGAAAACAGAAGAGTATACAGTCAGAAAAAGAGAATACCGTCCTATCTGAAAGCTGTGATGGTTATTCCCGACAAGCCGATCTCTACAGCCCACTCCAGAACGAGTCTTCCCAAAAGCTACAGAAAAGATGACGCAGTTTACAATCTCTCCCACTCATCTCTGCTCACGGCCTGCTTTTTCAACGAATCTTGGGAGCTTTTGAGAATCGCGGCACGAGACCGCTTTCACCAGGCGATACGGATGAAAAATCTACCGGAGCTTTTCGAAGTGCAGAAGATAGCGATAGAGAACAACGCTTTGATGAGTACGCTCTCCGGAAGCGGCTCCACCTTTTTCAATATGACATACAAAGATGATGCGCCGGCTCTTTTGCAGAAGTATAGAAGCCGTTTTCCAAACTTCAAATCGGCCATTTACGACTTCGACAACGACGGTGTTCTCTTTCGAGATTGAAGATAATAAGATAGGGTTGTATGAAGTATCTTATTTTGGTATAATTGCACGATTATGTCCGATCCGGTTAGAATGTGCATCCATTGCCGCGGCCGCTACTTGCAGGCTCAGCTTATACGGCTACAGTGTCAAAACAATCAGATACAACCATATCAGGGGTACGGAAGAAGTTTCTATCTTTGTAATTCCTGTATCGATGACAAAAGGCTTGGCAAGCGCCTGGCAAAACTGTGCAACAATAGGATCTACTTAACGGATAGATTGGGCGAACTACTAAAGGAGATAAGAGCGAATGGATAAAGTACGCATCCATGAAATAGCGAAAGAACTGGGAATCAAAAGCAAAGAGGTTGTGGAGATGGCCAAAGAGATGGGGTTGGACGTCAAAGCACCTTCAAGCAGTGTTTCACCTGAAGATGCGCAGAACCTTATGAATTTTGTAATGACAGGGTCAATTCCCGCAGCCGCTACAACCGTAAAGTCTCCTGAGCCCAAAGAAGAGGCCAAAAAGAGCGAAAAAGAGAGTGTGGCAGAAGCCGAAAAAAGAGAAGCCAAAGAGGTCAAGAAGAGTGAGGAGGCTCCTGTCGTAGAAGAGAAGGAG
>JALSPH010000266.1 GCA_026986055.1 Campylobacterales bacterium | reverse complement strand
GTTTATTGCGTAGTCGGTAGCGAGTTGCCATAGCCACCCCTGACGGGAGGCTTTTCTGTTTTCGTGAGCCAGGACATGGTGCATAACGCTGTTGGCAAGAGCAAACTCCACCGTCTCGAGAGGCTCGGACTTGAAATACTCTTCATTGTATTGCAGGGTTCGGCCGTCACTCAAAAAGGCCTCTACATCGGCCGCCTCCGTGCCCAATCTGGTAGCCAGCATACCAAAATATGGGTGTTTGAGCAGCAGCCGTGTTTTAGCCTTGGTGATCTTCTCTTCAAGATTCATGCAAGAAGGTAGCCGAACTCTTTTATCCACTCTCTCCAGCCGGCGGCTCTCTCGAGCAGAACTCCCCTTCTTTGAAGCTCCCCGACTACCATTACGGAAAACTCTCCCGGAAGCTTCAGAAGATACCTAAGAAGATTTTCAAGCGCCTCTTTCGGGATGTCGGGCTCCACCCTTTGGAGTATCATGGAGGATAGAACATGCAGAGCGTTCGTATCTTTAGGCACCATACTCTCCTCGCCTCTTAAAATAGCGTCAAGATCGGGAAGCTCTCCCGCAGCGGCTCTCCAGCTTAGAAACTCCGCCGCAAGATCTTCTCCTATGCTTCCTGCAACAAGAGGCATGAGCTGCTCACTCTTTGGCTTAGACTTCAATATCTTGTCGACATACTCCCAGCTTCTCGGAGTGGCGAAGCTTCTGTGGGAAGATTTTGCGTCGAAACTAAAAAGCGCATCGGGACGGGCCGATATGAACCCTACGACCGAAGGTTCGAAACCCTCTTTGACCGCCCATCTGCACCACTGCTTCGCATCTATCTCCATCTCAAGATGAACGAACCTGTTCGCAAGAGGAGCGGGCATCCTGAAAACAACTCCTCTGTCGCTCTCTCTGTTTCCGGCCGCGACTATGGCCCAGCCCTCAGGCAGCTTGTACTCCCCTATCTGACGGTCGAGTATCAACTGATAAGCGCTCGCCTGCACCATAGGCGCCGCCGTGTTCAGTTCATCCAAAAAGAGTATCCCCTCCGGTTCGCTGCCGTCCGGCAAAAAGGCCGGGGAGGCCCAAATAGCCTTTTTGCTCTCCTGGTCGAAAAATGGTATGCCTCTTAAATCTGTCGGGTCCAGCAGCGTCAACCTCAAGTCCAAAAAACCTATGCCTCTCTCTTTCGCTATCTGGCGAACTATGGAGGATTTTCCGATCCCGGGCGCTCCCCACAAAAATATGGGGACTTTCTGTATCAAAAGGTGTTCGAGAGCATCTTTGAGCTCTTCAGGTCTCATCACTGCCACCCTATATTCTCCTTTATATAGTCGCCGAAGGCTTCGTTTCTCTTCAAAATATTGGAGAGCTCGGCATCCATCTGGTAACCAAGGAGAATCTCGATAGGAGTCGAAGGGTTCGATGCAAGTGCGGCGGCAATATCTTTATCTCTTATTTTGGAGAAGTTTTCCAATATCTCTTTCGGCGTGGAGGGGTTCGCAGCCAACGCTCTATATAGCTCTTTATCCCTTATCCGAAGGAGTCTTTTTAAAATGGAGCCCTCTACGGACGGGTTTGCGGCAAGTATCCTCAACAGATCCCTATCTCCCGTCGATTCGATCTTTTCATATATGGAACTTGAAAGGTTTTCATTTGAAGCGAGAGACTTCAGAATCTCCTCTTCTTGCGAATCGAAAAGCTTCATCGCCGACTCTTCGTCGAGATGTATGTTGGATCCGACCGATCTTTTGCCGCTATCATCTAATTCATGCAGCTGCGAAAAGATAGATGCAGGAAGCGGCTGATACTTCAAAACCATACACCTTACATCGCTATCTTCCTTTTCAAGAAGAGTTTCGTAGAGTTTTTTTGACAAGGAGGGGTTTTTGGCAAGCCCCTCGAGAATCCTCTTTTCATCTTTTGAGAACAGATACTTTTGAGTCTCTTCGGATAGAAGCGGGTGGGCTGCCGCAAAGGCTACCTTTCTCTCATCGCCGCTTCTTGCAAAATTCTCCAATATATCTGTCGGGATATTTTCGTTTACCAAAAGAGCTTCATGTAGCGTAGCGGGCATCCAGTAGTCACCGCTTCTTTGTGTTATCTCATAGTCCGGTATCATCGCTATAGCTTCAAGCAGAGCCTTTTTGTCCGACTCCGCCGCAACCAGAAACGGGCCTACGGGCGAAAACTCGATATTGTGGTTTCTCTCTATATCTTTGTAGAAGCGCGACACCATACTGCCTGCAACATCCCTGTTTTCGTCGCTCTCGAAGGGAGCTTTGCCGCCCCAATCGTATAGCTTGAGTATTTCGCAAAAGAGGTTGTCGTCTATGGAGTCGTTGTGAAGCAGGTTTATAATGCGCTCTTTGTTTCTGAATATCTTGAGACTTCCCAAAAGCATATCTCTATCTATAGTCGAGGCGTAGTAGCTCTCTATGGCCTCTATCTCGACTACAGGAATACCCCTTTTCTCAAAATCGTCGCAGACACTCTCTTCGACGGGGTTCATTAGCCTCCCCTTTACCACCAGGGCTATACCATCTTCGCTCTCATCGTCAGCCAAACTGGCTCCTACACTCTCCAGAAAAAGAGACATATCCTCTTCGCTGATAGTTTTGTTGCGTCCAAAGAGTAAAACCTTTCTGCCTCTAAGCGACGGTACGATCTCTTCCATAATATCTCTCATCTTCAAAAGGGGTTCGCCATCTTCTCTTCAAGCCATCTTTTGGCCCTGCTTCTTCCAAGCTTCCTGGCATAATCTACAGCACTCAATCCTATCTCGTCGACCGCGAATATATCGGCCCCTTTTTCATAAAGAAGCTCCATCATCTCCAGATAGTCGAAAGAGGCGGCGAGCATCATAACGGTCATACCGCTCCCTCTTTGCGTTTTGGCTGGATCCATACCTCTTTCTATGAACAGCTCTACCAAATCGAGTCTGTTCTTTTCGACCGCTTCGTCAAGCAGGCTCACTCCCTCCGATGTCGTCCAATCAAGGTCGGCTCCATTTTGCAAAAGAAGTTCCACCACCTCTTTGGACGCTCCGCTCTTCAGTGCAACCAGCAGCGGAGGTCGCCCCTCCTCATCAGTTCCATTAGGATCGCAACCATTTTTGAGAAGCTCCTCCACTTTTGCGAGAGAGTCGCTTTTTACGGCAACGATCAATTCGTTCAATGATTTTTCCATAGAGAGGATTATACCGTAGGGTTGTAACTCTTTGGCACTCTATCTATTTTAATTTTCAGGTTTTAGGTTTTAGGTTTTGGGGTTTGGGGTTTGGGGTTTAGGTGAGGTGGTGACCCCGGCGCGATTCGAACGCGCGACCTTCGGATTAGGAATCCGATGCTCTATCCAGCTGAGCTACGAGGTCGAAAAGTCGGCAAGATAAATAGGTAGCAGATAGTGTAAAACGGTCTATTTTTTTATGAAACGGAGGGCGACTCTGTACCGCCCTCCAAAAAGAGTTTTAACTTTTTACCAGAAAAACCGCGCGTGCGGTTTCTCATTAGCCGTTACGTTTTTTTATGATCTCGTCGGCAACGTTTTTAGGAACCTCTTCATAGTGGTCGAACTCCATCGCATAAGTTCCTCGTCCCTGCGTTGCAGAGCGCAAGTCGGTAGAGTATCCGAACATCTCGGCAAGAGGAACGAAAGCGTTGACGATCTTGTTTCCGTGTCGATCCTCCATGCTGTTGATCTGTCCGCGTCGTCTGTTCAAGTCACCGATGACATCACCCATATAATCTTCAGGTATCTCGACTTCTACCTTCATGATAGGCTCGAGAATTATAGGATTGGCTTTTTTGGCACCCTCTTTGAAACACATTGAGCCCGCAAGTTTGAACGCCATTTCGGAAGAGTCTACATCGTGGTAGCTACCATCGTATAGAGTCACTTTTACATCCTCTACCGGATATCCCGCCAAAACTCCGTTTTGCATAGCTTCCTGAACACCCTTGTCTACCGCAGGAATGAACTCTTTTGGCACAACACCGCCCTTGATAGCATCGACAAACTCATATCCGCTGCCGGGCTCCATTGGTTCGAGTTTAAGGAAGACGTGTCCGTATTGACCGCGTCCACCGGACTGCTTGGCATATTTGTACTCCTGCTCTACCGGCGCTTTGATCGTTTCGCGGTAAGCGACCTGAGGCTGTCCGACTTCCGCTTCGACCTTGAATTCACGCATCATCCTGTCGACAAGTATTTCTAGGTGAAGCTCACCCATACCGGAGATGATAGTCTGTCCGCTCTCTTCATCCGTATGGACACGGAAGCTTGGATCCTCTTCGGCAAGCTTTTGAAGTGCAATAGACATCTTCTCCTGGTCGGCTTTGGTTTTCGGCTCGACCGCAACGGAGATAACCGGATCGGGGAACTCCATTCGCTCCAGAATTATCTTCTCTTTTTCATCACAAAGAGTGTCACCCGTAAGCGTACTTTTCAAACCGACACATGCACCGATTTCGCCTGCGTGGATCTCTTTTATCTCTTCACGCTTGTTCGAGTGCATCTGAAGAAGGCGACCTATACGCTCTTTCTTGCCCTTTGTAGAGTTGTATACGTAGCTACCTGCAGATATGATTCCGCGATATACACGTATAAACGTAAGCTGGCCGACGAATGGGTCCGTCATGATTTTAAAGGCGAGTGCCGCGAAAGGTCCGTTGTCCGTAGACTCGACCTCTACAGGGTTGCCTTCAAGATCTTCCGCATGGATGTTTTGAACTTCAGTCGGAGCTGGGAGGTAGTCTACGACAGCATCAAGCATAGGCTGAACGCCCTTATTTTTAAAGGCTGTTCCGCAAAGCATAGGCACCATACTCATATCGAGAGTCGCAGTTTTGATACCTTTTTTGATCTCTTCTACGGTAAGCTCTTCTCCACCGAAGTACTTCTCCATCAGATCTTCACTCGTTTCGGCTACCGCCTCGATCAGTTTTTCTCTATACTCGTTGGCTTTATCTACAAGATCGGCAGGAATATCGGTAATTTGATACTTCTGTCCAAAACCTTCATCTTCCCAAATGATAGCCTTCATCTCGACAAGGTCGACAACGCCTTGGAAATCATCTTCCGCGCCGATAGGAATCTGAATAGGAACGGCATTGGATTTCAAGCGCTCTTTGATCTGTCTCTCGACTTCGAAGAAGTCTGCGCCGATTCGGTCCATCTTGTTTACGAACGCCATTCTCGGTACGCCATACTTGTTCGCCTGTCTCCATACTGTTTCAGACTGAGGCTGAACACCGCCGACGGCACAAAAAACCGCAACAGCACCGTCGAGAACACGCATAGAGCGCTCAACTTCTATGGTAAAGTCGACGTGGCCCGGTGTGTCGATGATGTTTATCTGGTGATTTTTCCAAAAACATGTTGTCGCAGCGGATGTAATCGTAATACCGCGCTCCTGCTCCTGCTCCATCCAGTCCATGGTTGCAGCGCCGTCATGCACCTCTCCAATCTTGTGAGAGAGGCCGGTATAGAAGAGTATACGCTCCGTAGTAGTCGTCTTACCGGCATCGATATGAGCGGCGATACCGATGTTTCGTACACGTTCAATAGGTGTTTTTCGTGCCATCGTTGTTTCCTTTAAGCATTGGTAAATTTTGTCGTGATTATAGCGAAGTGAAGTTTAAAAAAGCCCAAACAGGATAACCCTGTCCGAGCTGCAAGCAGTATCGGGAGTCCGAATCGCCTACCATCTGTAGTGGGCGAAAGCTTTGTTCGCCTCTGCCATTTTGTAAGTGTCCTCTTTCTTCTTGTAAGCGGCACCACGCTTTTCGGCAGCTTCCATAAGCTCGTTGGCAAGACGTGCCGCCATAGTTCTTTCGTTTCGTTTTCTGGCTGCGTCTATTATCCAGCGAATTGCAAGAGCCTGCTGGCGTACCGGTCGCACTTCGATAGGAACCTGGTATGTAGCTCCGCCCACGCGTCTGCTTTTAACTTCCATAAGAGGCTTGACGTTTTCGATCGCTTCCTCGAAAATCTCGATCCCTTTTTTGCCGGTCTTCTCTTCGGCGATCTTCAAAGCACTGTACATTACTGTTTCTGCAACGGACTTTTTGCCGTCAAGCATAATTCCGTTGATAAACTTGGTGACCACTTTTGAGTTGTATATAGGGTCAGGCATCACTTCACGAACCGGTGCTCGTCGTCTTCTCATTATTCTTTTCCTCTACTCTTTCTTTAAATTATTTGGGGCGCTTCGCACCATATTTGGAGCGTGAAACACGTCTGTTTGCAACACCGGCGGTATCGAGTGCACCGCGCACGATGTGGTACTTAACACCGGGAAGGTCTTTTACACGTCCGCCTCTTACGAGAACGATGGAGTGCTCTTGCAGGTTGTGCCCCTCTCCCGGAATGTAGCTGATCACTTCAAATCCGCTCGTAAGTCGCACTTTTGCGACCTTTCTAAGTGCGGAGTTCGGTTTTTTTGGCGTAGTCGTATAGACACGCGTACATACTCCACGGCGCTGTGGGCACTTAACGAGCGCTGGAGATTTTGACTTTTTGATTACCTTTTTTCGCTCTTTACGAACAAGTTGGTTGATGGTAGGCACTCAAATTCCTTTCTTTTATTAATTCTATTTGAAAATGATGGCAAATAATAGCCAAACAAATATTACATTTTACTTAAATTAAGTAAATATTAAAGATATACACCTGACCCTCCCCATATTACACGGGGAGAGAGGCTCAATCTGCTCCGTCGCTCTCTTCGAGCTTAACTTCCGACTGAGGATAGAGGCCGGTTCCAACCGGAATGAGACGTCCGATAATGACATTCTCTTTAAGATCATCCAGCGGATCTATTTTCGCCGATATACTCGCTTCCGTAAGGACTTTCGTCGTATCCTGGAAAGAAGCTGCGGAGATGAAGCTGTCGGAGCTGACTGCAGCTCGTGTGATACCGACTAGAACCGGCTCTGCGATAGCAGGCTCTCCGCCAAGCTTCAATATTCGCTCATTCTCCTCCATGAATTGCCGTCTGCTGACAAGATCTCCGGCGATAAATTTCGTGTTACCGCTATCTACTATACGAACCTGTCTTAGCATCTGAGAGTATATTATCTCTATATGTTTGTCCGAAATGTTGACCCCTTGGCGTCTGTAAACCTGCTGAATCTCGCTGACCATATAGTAATGGAGCGCTTTCTCGCCGAGTATTCTCAATATATCGTGGCTGCTTACCGTACCGTCCGTCAACTTTTCGCCTGCATGTACGAACTCACCGTTGTGTACGAGAATCTGACGCGATTTATCTACAAGATACTCGTTCGTCTGTCCATTTTCGCCTGTTATGATAATACGCTCTTTTCCTCTAAGAGGTTTTCCAAAAGAGACGACTCCGTCGATTTCGGCGATAAGCGCAGGATTTTTGGGGCGTCTTGCTTCGAATAGTTCACTGACTCGCGGAAGACCCCCGGTAATGTCTCTGGACTTGATTACCGCTTTTGGAGTCTTCGCTATGACGTCGGCTATCTTTACCTCGTCGCCGTCATGAACGAAGATCGCCGTTTTTGGCTCCATCGCATATCTTATGACCTCGCCGTCATCGGCCGCAAGGACGATCGTCGGCTTGTACCCGGGAGGGGTATATTCGTTTATCTCGAGTCTTGTCTGTCCTGTGATTTCATCGAACTGCTCGCTCGCCGTTATACCGGGTATGATATCTTCGAATGCGACTTTACCGCTCTTTTCGGCGATGATCGGATCGGTGTATGGATCCCACTCCGCTATGACGGTATGCTCGGCACTTACAGGTTCGGCTATGACAGTTTCGCTCTCTACCTTCTCGTTGTCGCCAACTTTTATGATAGATCCGCGCGCTATGTAGTGGCGGTTCGCTTCTCTGCCTTCGTCGTCGGCAACTACGGCAAAGAGACCTTTTTCATCGATCTTGTCGCCGGCCTTGACCCCTTCGTACCTCTCAAGATAGTCACCTTTGAGGTGGAAATATTTGAGCGTACCATTCGCTTCCGCTTTGATAGTCTGGGTCACGGGTGCTCCGTTTTCGACTCTAAGCTCTGCAGCGTAAGGTATGCGGTTAGGTACGTTCCAGCCATCTTTGATAACCTCTACGATCGAGTCGTTCTCTTCCACTTCCGTACCTGTCGAGTATGGAAGGAAGAGTTTACCCTCTATCTTACCGCTGACGCCTGCAAGTTCGTTAGGCTTGGCGACATCGCTTTTCCTGAGTGCATAACGCACCTTCTCTTTACCGTTATCGAGGGTCAATATGACCTCTTCATGGATCGTCTGTACGGTAAGCTTCCCGCTAAATGGAGCTTTTATCTTCGGTTCGACCAGCAAAATACCGGCATTTCTTCTGTTTGCGACAAGCAGTTTACCTTCACTGTTGCGGTATGTTTTAAGGTTGTAGTACCTTATGAAGCCCTCTTTTGAAGCGACCGCCTGCCTCTCGGCCTTTTCGCTTGAAGCCGTACCGCCTATGTGGAATGTTCGAAGAGTAAGCTGCGTTCCAGGTTCACCGATCGATTGTGCGGCGATGATACCCACCGCTTCACCGGGCTTAACAGGTTTTCCTTCACCCATATTCAGACCGTAACACTTCGCACATACGCCATTTTGCGCTTTACATGTAATAGGAGTTCTTATCGTAACCGCTCTTACGCCTGCATCGCTAATGAGCTGTGCCTTCTCGTCATCTATCAGAGTCCCTTCAGAGATGAGAATCTCGTTGCTGATCGGGTCGATCACATCTTCGGCAAGTACACGTCCATGCACGCGATCTTCAAGCTTCTCTATCATCTCAGAACCAATCGTAATATCGGTAATCTCCACCCCTTCATGGGTTCCGCAATCATCCATAGTTATCTTGACGTTCTGTGCTACGTCGATAAGCTTACGAGTAAGGTAACCTGCGTTTGCCGTTTTAAGGGCGGTATCCGCAAGACCTTTACGTGCACCGTGGGTAGAGATGAAGTACTCAAGAACGTTCAAACCCTCTTTAAAGTTTGAAACGATCGGAGTTTCGATAATGGCACCGTTCGGTTTTGCCATCAAGCCCCTCATACCGGCAAGCTGCCTGATCTGAGCCGCGGAACCTCTCGCACCCGAGTCGGCCATCATGTAGATGGAGTTGAATCCCTCTTTGTCGGACTTGATAAGCTTCATCATCTCGGACGCGACGGCATTGTTCGTGTCGGTCCAGACATCGACGATTTTGTTGTAGCGCTCCTGCTCGGTAAGTAGTCCGGCACTGAACTGCTGCTGAATCTCCCTTACTCTCTTCTTCGCATCTTCCACAAGCTTATACTTCGCATCCGGTATTCTTATGTCGTCTGCCGAGATCGAAACACCGGACATCGTCGCATACTTGAATCCTAGATCTTTCAGGTTGTCGAGGAACTCTGCCGTGATCTCCAATCCTCCATGCTTGTAAACATGGTCGATAAGAGTACCGATATCTTTCTTCTTCAAAACTTTGTTCCACATATTTTCGGGAACGAAATCGGGAAGGATCGATTTCAAGATAAGGCGACCTGCCGTCGTATAGACAATGCGCCCGTCCACCATCGTTCTGACTCTGGCGTTGATATCGAGATGCTCGCCGTCAAGCGCCGTAAGGACCTCTTTGACATTGGCGAAAAGCTTGTTCGACCCCTTTACCCCCTTTTTTTCCAAGGAGAGGTAGTAGAGTCCCAAAATCATATCCTGACTAGGAACTGTAATAGCCCTTCCGCTCGCCGGAAGAAGAATGTTCATGGAGCTGAGCATCAAAAGTTTGCACTCCGCTATAGCCTCCTGGCCGAGAGGAACGTGAACCGCCATCTGGTCGCCGTCGAAGTCAGCGTTGAACGCTGCACAGACGAGAGGGTGAAGCTGGATCGCTTTACCCTCTATCAGCACGGGGTGAAACGCCTGAATGGAGAGCTTGTGCAGTGTCGGAGCACGGTTCAGCATTACCGGATACTCGTCGACGATCTCCTGCAGACACTCCCACACTTCGTTGGTGCGCTCCGCTATAAGATTTTTGGCCGCCTTGAGTGTAGTGGCGTACCCCTTCTCTTCTAGTTTGGCAAGAAGATGGGGCTTGAATAGCTCAAGTGCCATATTTTTCGGAAGGCCGCACTGATCCATTCTAAGATTTGGCCCTACGACGATTACCGAACGTCCCGAGAAGTCGACACGCTTACCAAGAAGGTTCTGCCTGAATCGCCCCTGTTTACCTTTGATAACCTCGCTCAAAGATTTGAGAGGTCTTTTGTTGGCACCCTTGACTGCATTTCCGCGACGACCGTTGTCAAAGAGCGCGTCAACGGACTCCTGGAGCATCCTCTTTTCGTTTCTTATGATGATCTCGGGCGCATCAAGCTCCATAAGGCGTTTTAGGCGCTGGTTTCTGTTTATGACTCTTCTGTAGAGGTCGTTTACGTCGGAAACCGCGAACTTTCCACCGTCAAGTGCCACAAGAGGTCTCAAATCCGGCGGAAGAACCGGCAGCACATCGAGCATCATCCATTCCGGTCTGTTGTTGGAGTTCAGGAAAGACTCTATGACTTTGAGACGTTTTACGAGCGTCTTTCTTTTCGCCTCCGAACCTGTCTTTTCAACCTCCTCTTTGAGAGTGTGGAAAAGCTCAGCGAGGTCGAGGTCCGCCAGAAGACGCTTTATCACTTCGCCGCCCATTTCGGCGTGGAAACCGCTGTCTACGAAACGTTGATATATGGACTGATACTGCTCTTCGTTCAAGATATCGTATTTAAGAACGGGAGCCTTCCCTTCGTTGTCGTAGCTTGCATCACCCGGGTTTTCAACTATATAGGCTTCGTAGTAGAGCACCCTTTCAAGATCTTTCATCTTCACGCCAAGAAGCGTTCCGATTCTTGAAGGGAGTGAGTTTACGTACCAGATATGGGCAACGGGAGTGACAAGGTCGATATGACCCATGCGGTAACGCCTGACCTTCGAGCTTGTAACTTCGACGCCGCACTTTTCGCACACTACACCTTTGTAGCGCATCTTCTTATATTTTCCGCAGAGACACTCGTAGTCTCTTACGGGTCCGAAGATCTTTGCACAGAAAAGTCCGTCACGCTCAGGTTTCAGAGTACGGTAGTTTATAGTCTCCGGCTTCTTGACCTCTCCATAGCTCCATGAGAGTATCTTTTCGGGGCTTGCCAGCCTAAGCTGGATAGCCTTGATATCCTTCGGGCGTTTCTCTTCGGTTACTTCAATTGGAACCAGTTTCTTCATTCTCTTCTTCCTCATCTAAAAGCTCTACATCAAGTGCGAGTGCCTGAAGTTCTTTGGTAAGAACGAACAGGGTCTCCGGAATACCTGCTGCCGGCACATTTTCACCACGTGTCAGCGCTTTGTAGGCGCGCAGACGCCCCTCTACATCGTCAGACTTAATCGTAAGCATCTCTTTCAGTACGTTAGCTGCGCCGTACGCTTCGAGTGCCCAAACTTCCATCTCTCCAAATCTCTGTCCGCCGAAGAGTGCCTTACCGCCGACGGGCTGCTGAGTAACGAGGCTGTATGGACCTGTCGAACGTGCGTGCATCTTCTCATCGACAAGGTGGTGAAGTTTGAGGATATACATGTAACCTACGTTTACGCGCTCCTTCATCTTTTCACCAGTCTTGCCGTCGTAAAGAACGGACTTTCCGTCGGATGCGATCTTCGCCATCTCGAAGAGTTTTTTGAACTCTTCCGCATCTACACTCTCAAATACAGGTGTGGCGAACTTGACCCCTTTGGACCAATCCCTTCCATACTCTATGAGCTCTTCGTCGCTCATGCTTTCGAGAACTTTTTTGGCATCCATGAGTCTCGCAGCGTCGGCTATCTCCATCATCTTGGATCTTAGCTCTTTGACGAAGCTCTCTTTTTTCTCGTCGAAGATCGCCTGAATCTGGTCTCCGAGTCTTTTTCCGACCAGCCCAAGATGCACTTCAAGAATCTGCCCTATGTTCATACGGCTCGGAACGCCGAGCGGGTTCAGAATGATCTCGACAGGAGTGCCGTCTTCAAGATACGGCATATCCATCTCGGGTACGATATTGGAAACGATACCCTTGTTTCCGTGTCGTCCGGCCATCTTGTCGCCGACTTTGAGTTTACGTTTCGTTGCTATATAAACTTTTACGAGCTTCGTGACTCCGTTTGGAAGTATGTCATCTTTTTCGAGAATGCTCAGTTTCTCTTCGTGATCCTCTCTAAGCTTTCTCTTTTCGGCCTGGAAGTGGTTCTTGATGGCGGCATAACTGTTTTGCACCTCTTCGCTGAAGTGTTTGGCTATATTGTTCAATGCAAAACGGTTGACCTTCTCGAGAACCTCTCTATCGATTTTGCTCCCTTTTTCGAACTTCTCGTTCTCTATCTCTAAGTCTGAGACCAGAGTCGCCTTTCCAAGAAGAGAGTAGATTCTCAGCATCTCTTCACGATCGAGCATCAAGAGCTTGTCGTGGTGCTCTCTGTCAAGCTCCGCCTTCTCCTCTTCGTATGCCCGAATGGCGCGCTGATCCTTTTCGTAACCCTTCTTCGTGAAGATTTTGACATCTACGACCACACCCTCCATAGATGGCGGACAGTAGAGAGATTTGTTTACGACGTGTCCGGCTTTCTCACCGAAGATTGCACGCAGAAGTCTCTCTTCCGGCGTAGGCTTCACTTCGCCTTTCGGCGAAACCTTACCTACCATTATCATGCCCGGCTTTATGTAGGTTCCGATCTTGACGATACCGCTTTCGTCAAGGTGCGATATATCCTCTTCTCTTACATTCGGTATATCGCGGGTAATCTCCTCCACACCGTGCTTCAGCTCTCTCGCTTCGACCTCTTTTTCGTAAATATGTACCGAAGTGAACGTATCTTCTCGTATCAACTTCTCGCTTACGACGATCGCATCCTCGAAGTTGTAACCGTTCCACGGCATGAAGGCGACCATGACGTTCTTTCCTATAGCCAGCTCTCCGTTGTCCATATTGGGACCGTCCGCTATAACCTGCCCCGCTTCTACCTTCTCGCCCTTTTTGACGATAGGCATCTGGGTAAATGTGGTGTTCTGGTTTGTTCGCATATTTTTTTGAAGCTGATAGTGGTCTATGTATGCGCCGTTTTCATCTTCGCCCATTATGTAGATGTTTTTTGAATCTACCTTCTCGACAATACCGGCTCTTTTTGCCTTTATGCTTACCCAAGCATCCCTCGCTATCAGCTTCTCGACTCCGGTACCGACCATAGGAGCCTCCGACTTCAGCAGAGGAACTCCCTGTCTTTGCATGTTCGAGCCCATCAGTGCACGGTTCGCATCGTCATGCTCGAGGAAAGGAATAAGGCTTGCTGCCACACCGACCACCATAAGAGGGCTCAGGTCGATATAGTCGACTTCACTCTTGTCGACAAGCAAAATCTCGCCGTCGCGTCTCGCCTCTATCAGATCTTCAGCTATCTCGCCATCTTCCGTAAGCTTCGTACTCGCCGGAGCGATAGTGAGACCCTCTTCCTGCGTAGCGGTCATATATACGACCTCGTTGCTCACTTTGCCGTCTATGATCTTCTTGTATGGAGCTTCTATAAAACCAAGCTCGTTAACCTTCGCGTAAGATGCAAGCGTGTTTATAAGGCCGATATTTTGACCTTCCGGAGTCTCGATAGGACAGATTCTCCCGTAATGGGTCGGGTGTACGTCACGAACTTCGAAGCCGGCTCTCTCTTTTACAAGACCACCCTCCCCAAGAGCTGAAAGCCGTCTTTTGTGCGTAACTTCCGAAAGCGGGTTGGTCTGATCCATAAATTGGCTCAGCTGTCCGCTTGTAAAGAACTCCAAAATGGTGTTCGTGATCATTTTCGAGTTTATAAGATCGTGCGGCATCAGCTCATCGAGACTTCCGCTCATCGTGCTCATCTTGTCTCGGATAGCTTTTTGCATCTTTATAAGACCTGTTTGCAACTCGTTTCCAAGAAGCTCGCCGATAGCTCTGATACGTCTGTTTCCGAGGTGGTCACGATCGTCTATGTGCCCCTGTCCGTTTTTGACTCTTATCAGATACTGCACGGTCTTGATGATATCTTCATCGGTCATGACCGTAACGTACTCCGGAACCTCCACGCCAAGCTTGTGGTTCATCTTCATTCGGCCAACGCGCGTCAGGTCGTAACGCTCCGGATCGAAAAAGAGCTGCTTCACGAAAGCTTTTGCCGCATCTTTGGTAACCGGCTCACCCGGACGCATAACCTTGTAGATTCTGATGGCGGAGAGATCGTTTTCATCATCTATCTGCTCCGTCTGCTTAAGAAGTTTGAGACTCTCCTGGTCAGCGTTGAAAGCGTTTATTATAGATTGGTCGACACCGCTTGCGAGGTCATCCGCTATGACGAACTCTTTTACTCCGCTCTCAAGAATCTTCTTCAACTTGTTCTCGTCAAGCTGAGTAAGAGTGTCGAGCAGAACTTCTCCGCTCTCCTGGTCTATAATAGGCTCGGCAAGGTGGCGCTCTATCAGAATGTCTATAGGGTACTCCACCCACTTCAGACCATCTTCGACAAGCTTCTTGGCCCTTTTGGATGAGAGCCTCTTGCCCATCGCGATTATCAAGTTTCCATCTTCATCTTTGACGTCGTGTTCGACACGGCCCTGGAAGTGTTCCGGTTTGAACGGCATAAGGAATTTGTTGTTCTTGATCCTGATCGTCATCAGAGGATAGAAGAGTTTCAAAATATCCTGTTTGCCGTAGCCGAGTGCTCTAAAGAGTATCGTTACCGGAATTTTCCTTCTCTTGTTGATTCTTACATAGAGAATATCTTTGGCATCGTACTCGAAATAGAGCCAGGATCCGCGATCGGGAATGATCTGGGCAGTGTATAGAAGCTTGCTCGCTCCCGTTGTAGACTCCTCCTCTTTGAAGATGACGCCGGGGCTTCTGTGTAGCTGGTTTACGACGACTCTTTCTACACCGTTGATGATGAAAGATGTACGATCGGTCATCAGCGGGATATCGCGAACAAATATCGCCTGCTCTTTGATATCCTTGACACCGGTTTTCTCACCTGTCTTGTCGTTTCTCTCCCACAATACCAGTCGCACTTTCATCTTAAGAGAGACGGCATACGTAAGACCGCGCTCCATACACTCTCTTACCGTATATTTGGGCTTTGTTATTTCGCTGCCTGCATATTCGAGCGTGAGTCGGTTCTGCGGGTCGTGGATCGGGAAGATAGATCGGAAAACATGTTCAATTCCGCTGTTGGATCGATCTTTTTCGTTGATCATCAAAAAGTTGTCGTAACTGCTGTGTTGAAGTTGCAATAGATCCGGGACATCTATCTCCTGGGGAGTTTTGGCAAAATCGACACGTAAGCGGTTCCCTGATTTAAGATTGTTAAGCATGGGCTAAGACCTCATTCAGTAGTGTGTTGCATCGGGATGTATCAATATTTGACACGGTTAGTGTAAGCATAAGTTACAATGATAGAATAAACCAAATAAAGGGAAGATACAATCTTCCCTTTATGTAAATTACTTAAAATATTATTTAATTTCGACAGTAGCACCGGCCTCTTCGAACTTAGCTTTAAGTTCTTCAGCTTCCTCTTTGCTAGCACCCTCTTTGACAGTGGTAGGTGCGTTGTCGACAGCCTCTTTCGCCTCTTTGAGTCCAAGACCTGTAACTTCGCGAACAACTTTGATGACGTTGATCTTCTTAGCGCCTGGGCTTGTAAGAACGACGTCGAACTCAGTTTTCTCTTCAGCACCACCGCCGGCTTCTCCGCCGCCTGCACCTGCTACGACCATAGGTGTAGCAGAAACTCCGAATCTCTCTTCGAACTCTTTAACAAGCTCGTTGAGTTCAAGAACAGAAAGACCTTCTATATATTCAAACAACTCTTCTTTAGTAATTGCCATTTTTTTCTCCTCGTTAGGATTTTTATTTCAAGGGCACTTTATGCCACATTTTTCAGGCAGCCTCTATCAGGCAGCCTCCTCTTCCGCTTTTTTCTTCGCAAGATTGTCGAGTCCGCAAACCATGTTTCGCAAAGGTGCGGTCCATACAGACAGAAGCATTCCAAGAAGCTCTTCGCGACCAAGCAGTTTGCTGTATTCGACGATTTTGGCTGCGTCTACCGCTTCCCCGCCGATAACTCCGCCTTTTATAACGAACTTGTCGTTCTCTTTGGCGAACTTGGCAACGGCCTTGGAAGTCGCTATAGGGTCTTCGCCCCATATAGCCATATTCGTTTCGCGAAGCTCGACACCTTCGACTCCGGCATTTTTGAATGCGATCTGAGCGAGCGTGTTTTTGACGACGCGCGCACCTAGACCTGCTTCGAAGCCGAGTTTTCTGAACTCTTCAAGCTCCTTGACGCTCATGCCTTTGAAGTCGCAGATTACGACACATCCGGCCTCTTTGAACTTATCGGAAAGCTCCGCTACAAGTTGCTCTTTTTCGCTACGGGTCATGTTTCCTCCTTTCCGACTGAGACTTCAAGAAGGGCGGCCGAAGCCGATTAAGCTTTCGCCCCTAACTATCTTCAGTCTAAGATAAATAGAACGATTTAAAGGTTCAAGGTTTTGGGTTCAAGGTATAAGGTGGTGTCTACCAATGAACGAAGTGATCTAAACCTACACTTGGTTTTCCACCTTACCTTGTCGTTGAAACTCCTACTTTATATCCATCAACTCTTGCGTATTAAGCTTGATAGACGGGCTCATCGTAAGTGAAAGGGCTGCATTTTGAATATATCGTCCCTTTGCAGATGCAGGTTTTTGCCTGTTTATCGCTGCTACGAATGTTTTTAGGTTTTCTGCAAGTTTTTCTGCATCGAAGCTCGCTTTGCCGATACCTGCATGAATGTTACCCTTCTTGTCGACACGGAAGTTGACCTGACCGCCTTTTGCATTGTTGACCGCTTGTGCGACATCCATCGTTACCGTACCGGTTTTAGGGTTCGGCATAAGACCTTTTGGCCCAAGGATACGACCGATTTTACCTACTTGGCCCATCATATCGGGAGTAGCTATGACGATATCAAAATCAATATTTCCGTTTTGAACCTGCTCTACCAGATCTTCCGCTCCTACGATATCGGCTCCTGCCTCTTTCGCTTCGTCAGCTTTTGCACCTTTGGCAAATACGGCAACTCGAACTTTTTTTCCGGTACCATGAGGAAGAACCACTGCGCCTCTAACCATCTGGTCCGCGTGTCTTGGGTCTACGTTCAGTCGAAGAGCGAGCTCTACGGTTTCATCAAATTTGGCAGACTTGAGATCTTTTACAAGATTTGTCGCCTCTTCTATAGAATACTCTTTTTCAGTATCGATTTTTTCGAGCAGTTTCTGTACTCTTTTGGAAACTTTTTTTGACATTTTTTTCTCCGCAAATTTATTTTTTGCTACCGCATCTTTTCGATCTGGCGGTGAAGATCTTTTAGTCGATTACCTCTACGCCCATACTTCGGCAGCTACCTTCTATTATTTTGGCGGCAGCCTCTTCATCATGCGCATTGAGATCGTCCATCTTAGTTTTTACAATATTCATGATCTGCTCTCTGGTAATCTTGCCCACTTTGTTTTTAAGAGGGTTGTCGCTACCTTTTTGGAGATTGATCTCTTTCTTGATAAGGTCGGTTACCGGAGGCTTCTTCGTTATGAACGTGAAACTTCTATCGGAATATACGGTTATGACGACAGGAATGTTGTACCCCATCATATCTTTTGTTTTTTCGTTGAACGCTTTGCAGAACTCCATGATGTTCACACCGCGCTGTCCAAGAGCCGGACCTACTGGAGGCGACGGGTTGGCTTTGCCGGCAGGAATCTGCAGTTTGAATTCATCAACAACTTTTTTAGCCATTGCTTTTCCCTTCTATTGAATTTAAATTATTTTTTCGACCTGAGAGTAGAGAATCTCTACAGGAGTGCTTCTGCCGAATATCGAGACATTCAGTTTCAGCTTACCATGCTCCAGATCGTACTCTTCCACCATACCGGTAAAGTTGGCAAACGGTCCTTCTACTATACGTACCATCTCTCCCGGTTCGAAAGAGATTTTCGGCTTCGGAGCCGCTCTGTTCTCTACTTTGTCGAGTATGTTGGATACATCCTTCTCGCTGAGCGGAGTCGGTTTTTTGGACTCGCCGATAAACCTGGAAACCCTTGGTAGAGATTGGATCTTATGCCAAAGATCGGTGTCCAGATCCATCTTCGCAAAGACATACCCAGGATAGAGCGATCTTTCGGTTATCTTTTTCTCACCGTTTTTGACTTCGATAACATCTTCGGTAGGGACTACTATCTCTTCTATCTTATCCTCTATACCAAGCTGCTCTGCCATACTCTCAATAGCACGTTTAACGCTCTGCTCGCTTCCGGCGTAGGTTTGAATCGCATACCATTTATGTGCCATATAAACCCCTTTTTCAGATCAGAGCAGAGAGAGATGCAGACATAATCACATCAATCAATGCAAGGAATAGTGCTACGACGGTAACCACTACAAAGACTGCGAAAAACGCCTGTCTTACCTGTAGTTTCGTCGGAAAAATTACTTTAGATATTTCTATTTTTGCATGGTTTATATAACTGATCAGTTTTTCCATGATATTTCCTTAAAGTGGCAGGGCAGGAGGGACTCGAACCCCCAACACTCGGTTTTGGAGACCGATGCTCTACCATTGGAGCTACTGCCCTGTAAAAAAGCCAACCCGAAAGGGTTTAGCTTTTAAGTTTCACCTCTTTGTGAAGAGTGTGTTTGTTGCAGCGCGGACAAAACTTTTTAGTCTCAAACTTTTCAGTGTGAGTTTTAGAGTTTTTAGTCGTAGTGTAGTTTATCTCACCGCACTCACTGCATTTGAGTCCAATTTTGATTCTCATCTTCTTTTATCCTTAAAGGCAAAGGCGGAGCATGTCCGCCTTTAGATTCATTAGTTATGCAAGGATCTTGGAAACGACACCTGCGCCGACTGTACGTCCGCCTTCACGAATCGCGAAGCGAGTTCCCTCTTCCATAGCGATCGGAGCGATAAGCTCTGCAGTGATCTTGACGTTGTCGCCGGGCATAACCATCTCTGTACCTTCAGGAAGAGTGATCGCACCTGTAACGTCTGTAGTACGTACGTAGAACTGCGGGCGATATCCGTTGAAGAATGGAGTATGTCGTCCACCTTCCTCTTTTGTAAGTACGTAGATTTCTGCTTCGAACTTAGTGTGAGGAGTGATTGAGCCTGGCTTACAAAGAACCATACCGCGCTCGACATCCTCTTTCTTCGTACCGCGAAGAAGAACGCCGCAGTTATCGCCTGCTTCACCGCACTCCATCTCTTTTCTGAACATCTCTACGCCTGTTACCGTAGTTTTTTGAGTATCTCTGATACCTACGATTTCTATCTCGTCTCCAACGCAAACTTTACCGCGCTCGATACGTCCGGTAACGACCGTACCACGACCGGAAATTGAGAATACGTCTTCGATCGGCATAAGGAAATCTTTGTCCGTTTCGCGCTCAGGCGTAGGAATATACTCGTCAACCGCATTCATCAGCTCTAGAATCTTTTCGCTCCACTCGCCGATTTGTCCCGCTTTCGCCTCTTCAAGCGCTTTAAGTGCAGATCCTGCGATAACCGGGGTGTCGTCTCCTGGGAAGTCATACTCGCTGAGAAGTTCGCGAATCTCCATCTCTACAAGCTCGAGAAGCTCTTCATCGTCGACCATATCCGCTTTGTTCATGAATACGACGATGTAAGGAACGCCAACCTGTCTTGAAAGAAGGATATGCTCGCGAGTCTGAGGCATAGGGCCATCCGCTGCAGAAACAACAAGAATAGCGCCGTCCATCTGAGCAGCACCTGTGATCATGTTTTTGACGTAGTCGGCGTGGCCGGGGCAGTCAACGTGTGCATAGTGGCGCTTGTCAGTTTCGTACTCAACGTGTGATGTAGCGATCGTAATACCGCGCTCGCGCTCTTCAGGAGCGTTGTCGATCTGATCGTAATCCATCAGCTCGGCATCCCCTTTTGTTGCTAGAACTGCAGTGATCGCTGCAGTCAGTGTAGTTTTACCGTGGTCAACGTGACCGATAGTACCGATGTTAACGTGCGGCTTGGTTCGTTCGAATTTTTCCTTAGCCATAAGTGTCCTCCGTAAAAGATTTAAATATAGGGTACCTCTGCAAATATTCCATTTGTTTTATACGCTCCGCCGGCAAAGCCGTCGAAGCTACGCTGACGCTGTGTCCGCTTCGGCAGCGGGCCCACGCGCAGCCAAGCCGCGCTTTTACAACATCTTTGCAACCCGCCGGCAAAGCCGTCGAAGCTACGCTGACGCTGTGTCCGCTTCGGCAGCGGGCCCACGCGCAGCCAAGCCGCGCTTTTACAACATCTTTGCAACCCGCCGGCAAAGCCTAATTTCACAATATATAGAACATTTACAGAGGCACCCTGCCAAAATGTGCGCCGTATTATACCAGAGTTTTTGTCAAAATCTGCTTTTGTGCTCCGCCGTCTTCAAAATCTAATAGATTCATCCGACTCGTGGAGCCCAGAAGCGGGATTGAACCGCCGACCTCTTCCTTACCAAGGAAGTGCTCTGCCACTGAGCTATCTGGGCGTAGTATTTAACCAGGAGTGAATTATTACAAGGGGAGTGCAGTTTCTCTTTTTCAGCGGAAAAAGCAATTCTCTGCCCTTAAAGATTGCAAGAATCAAAATATTTCAGCTCCCAGATTGTCGGATGGAGCGGGAAACGGGACTCGAACCCGCGACCCTCAGCTTGGAAGGCTGATGCTCTAGCCAACTGAGCTACTCCCGCATCCAAACAAAAGACTGGTGGTGGGAGGAGGATTCGAACCTCCGAAGGCGAAAGCCAGCAGATTTACAGTCTGCCCTCGTTGGCCACTTGAGTATCCCACCGTCATTGTCGTTTTCTGGTACAAACACTGACGTTAAAAAATGGAGCCGGTGATGGGACTCGAACCCGCGACCTGCTGATTACAAATCAGCTGCTCTAGCCAACTGAGCTACACCGGCGATTAAAATCGGAGTGCAATTTTAATATCTTTTCCTTCCATTGTCAAGCCATGAGTCACATTTTTTAAAAATCGCGCTCATCATCGCCTCTGAAACGCCTCTCTTTTCTGTTGTAACTCTTCTTTCTTTTCAACTTTCGTATCTGGTTGGCTTCATATACTATTTGAGATCCGACCTCATCTGCCGAAAGGTCGCTCTCTTTTAACTCTCTACTCTTTTGCACAAAATCCTCAAGGCTCTCAAAATAGTCGCTGAATAGTTTCGCCTTCTCTACTTTTTCGAGCTTTTCAAGCCCCTTTTCCACTATCGCGTCATATTCGCCTTTGTCGAAATCTCCTCCCATCACGAAGCCGACCACTCTGTTCAGGTAGCGCTCCAACTCTCTTCTGTAGCGCGACTGAATATACTTCTCTCTCTTTTTCTCATCCATTTTAAGAAACGACTCCTTATCGCGACCGGCGCTCTTCCGGTTTTACGTGGTATATTTTCGGCGCCTCCTGCTCGTACCACAAATCTTTCACTATCATGCTTACCGCCTCTGCGTACCCCTTCGTTTTTGCAACCTCAATATACTCTTTTCCATCGAAAGATCTTTTCAAAAGCTCCATCTCCTCCATATCGGCAGAAAGAGTACTTTTGCAACCGCTTTCGAGCTTCGCCATGAACCAGAGCGACAAAAACTCCGGATCGAAACGGTTCAAAACCTTCCTGCTGAACTCTTCGAAACTCTCTTTGCCGCTATCCTCATACTCCTCTATCACAAGCGCAACGACTCTTCCCATCTCTTTTACCGGTACACTCTGAAAAACCGCCTCCGCTGCTCTTTTGCCCTCCGTGTACTCCGCACCTAAGAAAATTCTGGCAGACCTGTCGTCATCCTTGAAGCGGCTCGATCTCAGCCCCACAATTCCTATGTCGACATGCTTGTGTCTGCCGCAGCCTTTCAGGCACCCTGAAAAGCCTACTATGACTCCGTTTCTGTCGATTTTACTTTGGGGAAGCATATGGGACTCATCCTTTATGCTCCAGTAAGAGAAGGGGCAGTACTCGCTCCCAGCACAAGCTACGACGGTCGCGGCAGTATCGCGCTGCTCAAACGGCACCTTCGCCTCTTTGAGGCCAAGCAGGTAGATCTGCTGGTCTATGCCGAGCCTCACCTCGGCACCGCTCTCTTTTAAAAAAGCGGATATCTCTTCGAACTCTTCTGCTCCCACTACTCCATAGTCGGTTCTATACCTGTAACCGAAAGTTCCGTCGGCCAACTCTTCGAAATCGCCAAAGCCTCTCTTTTTAAAGAGGAGCTCCCCCGCTGCGCTCCACTCCTTTTCATAGAACTCCGCTATATGTTTTTTGAGTCCATCCATCCCGATATCTTCGATCATATGAAAGAGGCGGCTTCTGGTTCTCTTTTCCCTTGAACCGTAGCGGTTGAAAGCCAAAATGAGAGCTTCGAAAAAGGGAACACTCTCATCCGGTAGAAGAAATATATCCGCAGGCTGCGCAACTTCGGTGTTTTTGCCCCCTATATAGACATTGAAACCGTAAATGCCCGCTCTATCGGCAAGAGCGAAAAGAAGATCGTTCGAGAATAGAGGGTTGACATTTTCACGCATGCCGGATATACCGACCGAAACCCTTCTTGGAAGCATCCCTACAAGCTCCGGATTTCTCAAAAAGAAGCTCTGCATCTTTTCGATATAAGGATATGCCTCTATTTCACAACTGCTGCCCCTGCCGTCGTAAGGGTCTGTAACGACGTTTCTGATGTTGTCTCCGAAGGTCTGCCATGTAGTGAGCCCCTCCATGGCGTTGACCTCTTTGAAGACTTCCAGGATGTTGTCAGGCTCAAGTCCGTGAATCTGTATGCCGGCTCTTGCGGTTAGCACCATCTGAAGATCGTGCTCTTTGACTATGGAGGCTATCGAAGAGAAGTGTTCGCCTTTTATACGCCCGCCGGGAGTGCGCACCCGCAGCATGAAGGTCTCCTCCTCGAGCTCGCTGTTGTATATGCCGAAACATTGAAGATAGAAGCGGTCTCCCTCTCCAAGACTCTCGAAGTCAAGAGTATCTAGCA
>JALSPH010000265.1 GCA_026986055.1 Campylobacterales bacterium | reverse complement strand
AACCGTTCTCAAGGGCGTATGCAACGACTTCGGGAGTATAGGAGTCTATACTGAACTCCACCCTCTCAAAAAGCCCCTCCCTCTTTATGGCGTCAATTATCGGTACAAGGCGCAAAAGCTCTTCATCGGGCGGCACCGGCTTGCTTCCAGGACGCGAAGAGACTGCGCCTATGTCGATTATATCGGCCCCGGCTTGGACCATCTTCCATATAGCCGAAACTGCGGCAGATTCTCTGAAACGGCTTGCCGGGTAGAAGCTGTCGTCGTTGGCGTTTATGACACCCATAATCTTTGCACCCTTTTTCGGGCTCCTTAAAAAAGTTGCCAAAGAGTCCGCCAACCCTTTGAGGCCGAAAGGCTGAAGCTTCTCCTTTTCGACGAGCGCCTCCATCTGCCTGCGCGTACCCATAAGGACTCCGTCATACTCTTCGGCGCTACAAGTTACGGCACCTTTTGGAAGAGCAAGGTCGGCACCTACACTCAAAGCATCCTGCTTTAGAATGTTCGCCGCACCGCAGCTTAAACCCTTGACGGCAAAAAGAAGTGTCTCCATCTTTTTTGCCATTATGGCAACCCCTCCCCTGTCGCACCCAAGCTCTTTCAAAAGCTTGGAACCGCTTTCGGGTGCATCGATTCTGTAAATATCCATCAAAGTTTCCTCTGCAGAAGTTTGAGACCGATTCGGCTTAAAATGAAAAGAGGAACCGTACCCATATCCAAAAGCCTTAGACTTTGGGCAAAACTCTCCAAAAGCTCCTCATCCATCTTGTAGCGACCGCTTTTCATAGCCTCTTTAGCCAAAGCCTCCACAATTTTTCTCGCCTCTTTCGCATCTATGCGTCTCTTATCTTGAAGAAGCTTATAGAGTGCGGCCAGATCGAATCTCTCCATATCGACGCCGCTGAGAGTCTGCTCTTTTGTTTCGAGTCTATTTTCTACGGGAAGCCTGGATCGAATAGTCGGCAAAAGTCCCGCTTTGGAGGGTGTCATGAGTATAAAAGTAATTTTATTTGGGGGCTCTTCCAAAATCTTTAGAAGCTTGTTTTGAGCTATAGGGGTGAACTTTTTGGCACAAAGGGCGATGATCCGCTCCTTTTCACTTGTCAAAGTCGCTTTGGCAACCGCCTCTTTGGCATGTTCGATTAAAAAGTCGTCGCTCTCTATGCGATGGATTTCACACTGGGGAAATTTTAAAGATATCTCTTCAAAGATCGTATCGAAACTATCGGTAATAATTATCCTGGAGGTAGGAGCATCCATGCTCATCCCTCCAGATCCACTTCCGCAAAGAGGGCCGCTCCCAATGTCTTATCGAAAAGCCTGAAAAGCTGCAGCAGTTTTATGTCGATCATCTCGTCGTAGGATTTCATCGTAAAGCTGTTGGCCACCTCTTCATCCATCATCCACAAAAAGGAGTCGTCGCTTCTTAGGGCGATGCGCGCCATCGGATGATCCGCCTTTCCTATATACCAGAAGAAAAAGCCTTGCGGGTAGGAGAGTTCGAGCATATCGAAAAGCAGGTCGATATCCTGATCTTTTTTTATGGATGCCGCGAATGGGTAGACGGCATCGAAAGAGAAGAATGGCAGAAGCGGGCGGTTGGTACCGGGTCTGTTCACCTGTCTTACAAGATACTCTTCGAACCATCTGAACGAGTCGTCCGTCATTACTATGACGCTTTGTCCCTCCAATATTTTCGATATGGCGTTGCCGACTATCGGGGCCCACTCGTAGCGCCGCTCCTCTAGCCAACTCATCATAGTATCGTCGCTTCTTATCGTCTCGAGCGTCCATGTAAGAAGATCTTTCAACGGGACCCTTTCAAAAGAGCTTCGCCATAGTGAAACAAAACGACTTCCTACTTGTCGAGTTCGTAAGCTTCATGGAGGGCGCGAACCGCAAGCTCTGCATACTTCTCGTCTATGACCATCGATATCTTTATTTCGCTGGTACTTATCATCTCGATATTTATATTCTCTTTAGCCATCGTGGTGAAAGCTTTTGCCGCGACACCGCTGTGGCTCTTCATTCCGACGCCTACGATCGAAACTTTTGCGACGTCATCTTTGTATTCGATACTCTCTATACTATTTTTGAAGCGCTCCATAACTCCTTTGACGCGCTCTATCTCGCTTTGGGGTACGGTAAAGTCTATCTCCGTCTTTCCGTCTGCACCTATAGTTTGGACTATCATATCTACATTGACCGCATCTTCGGCAAGTGCGTTGAATATCTCGGAGGCGATTCCCGGCCTGTCCTCCACACCTTTAAGGCTCACTCTCGACTGGTTCTTGTCGAGCGCTATTCCGCTTACTAATGGCTTTTCCATAATATTCTCTTCCTTCGTTATCAAAGTTCCCGGATTGTCGTTGAAGCTGCTTCTTGTGACCAGATTTACACCCATCTTCTTGGCAAGCTCCACGGAGCGGTTCTGCAGCACCTTCGCTCCCAAAGATGCAAGCTCGAGCATCTCGTCGTAGCTAATTCTTTCCATCTTTTTAGCTTTCGGCTCTATGCGCGGATCGGTTGTATATACTCCGTCGACATCGGTATATATTTCGCACAGATCGGCACCCAAAGCTCCCGCTATGGCTACGGCGGTAAGGTCGCTTCCGCCACGCCCTAGCGTCGTAACCCTGCCTTCGGTGTTGATGCCTTGAAAACCGGCCACTACGACTATGTTACCCTCTTTTACGGCACTTCCCATAGGCTTTGGATCTATATGGTCTATTCTGGCGGAGGTGTGCCTTGTATCGGTAACGATACCCGCCTGACGCCCCGTCATGGCGACCGCTTTGTAACCCATCTCGTTGAGCGCTATGCTCAAAAGAGCCGATGTAACGCGCTCACCGGAGCTAAGGAGTAGGTCCATAGCCTCTCTTTGGGGGTTTTTCGAAAAGAAGTGGGCATACTCTATGAGCTTGTTGGTCTCACCGCTCATAGCAGAAACCACGACTATAACGTCATGACCTTCATCTCTTGTCTTGGCAACTCTTTTGGCGACATTCGCGATACGCTCCAAGTCTCCTACACTCGTACCGCCGAACTTTTGTACTATCAACACGGACAATCCTTTGGCAACATTACAGATAACCCTTTTTTCTGAAATAGTTCAAAACCCTTTTATAAACGGGTCTTTTGAAATATGTTATATAGTCGAATATCTCTTTGTACGGTACGAACGTGTAGTGAAGAAACTCCGGCTCTTCCGTATCTAGATCTATCTTAGCACCGGGTTTTAGCCGCACCAGAAAATATTTCTGGCGCTGGCCATCGTATGGGTACATCTTTTTCGCTATGATTTCAGGAAAATCGTAGCTGACCCACTCGGGGAACTCGGCCACTATCTCCACTTCGTCGGTACCTATCTCCTCTTTAAGCTCTCTAAAGAGAGCCTCTTTGGGCGTCTCACCCTCGTCAATTCCCCCTTGCGGAAACTGCCACGCATCTTTTATATCGCTTCTTGACGCTATGAAGAACTCCACCTTCTCCGGATATTTCGATGAAAGAATTATCGCAGCTACGTTTGGGCGGTACCTCTTCTCCTTTTTAGATTCTGAACTGTTCATCTTGTCGGTAACTTTTCCAGGCGAAATCGAAAGAGAGCGGAGGCAACTCTTCATTGGACAAATATCAAACGGCCGTAACCGCCTGAAATCGTTAAAAGGGTTAGGTGGACAACTCCCTACTTACCGTAAAGTCTCCAACCATCTCGGCGCCGCCGCCTCTTTCAACCCGCTCTTTTTTGGGTATGATTATAGAAAAAAACGGATTAAGACCTTCTGAGAAAAAAGCATCAATGAAAAACGAAAAACTCCTTTACCTGCACATACCCTTTTGCGACAGCAAGTGCCACTACTGCAGCTTCAACTCCTATGTCGATATGTTCGATTTGAAAGAGAGCTATATGGAAGCTGTGCTTTTGCAGCTTGAAGCCGACCTTCAAAAGTTCAATATACAAAAGAGGTCGATCGAAACACTCTTTATAGGTGGAGGCACACCCTCTACGATAGATCCCGCTCTTTACGAACCCTTTTTCGAAAAAGTTCAGGACTACTTGTGCGAAAATGCGGAAATTACGACGGAGGCGAATCCAAACAGCGCCAAAAAAGAGTGGCTAGAGGGGATGAAAGGGCTTGGAGTCAACAGAGTCAGTTTCGGTGTTCAGAGTTTTTTTGACGACAAGCTGAAGCTCCTCGGTAGAGCGCACAACTCCGCTCAAGCGCTAAAAGCGGTCGAAAGAGCCAAAGAGGCAGGCTTCAAACATATCTCCATAGACCTCATCTACGCGACCATGCTAGATACGCCAAAACGTGTGGAAGAGGAGGTAAAAAAAGCGTGCGATCTTCAGATAGAGCATTTGAGTGCATACGAACTTACGATCGAAGAGGGAACTGAGTTTCAAAAAAGACCTGAAGTCAGGGTAGAGTCGCTTCAGCAGGCCAAAATCGTAAAAGAGGTAGCTCAAGAGTATGGACTCATGCAGTACGAGATCTCCAATTTCGGCCTTGCAAGATGTCGCCACAACCTTGGATACTGGGAGTATAAACCCTACTTAGGCGTAGGCAGCGGTGCGGTAGGAAGAGTATCCAACATGCGCTATTACCCCTCTTCAGATTTGAAAAGCTACATCCAAAATCCGCTTTTCAAAAGTAGTGAAGAGTTGAGCGATGAGCAGATCTTGGACGAAAAGATATTTCTCGGCTTAAGAAGCTGCGTAGGGGTGGATGAAGCCATTTTGGACGAAAAGATGGCTCAAAGAGCCGAAATTCTACTAAAAGAGGGGAAACTTCTCTACAAAAAAGGCCGATATTTCAATGAAAACTATCTGCTGAGCGACGAGATAGCTCTCTTTATCATCGGCTAATCACTTTTTTGATAGACTTTGAGCCGTTTATAAATGTAAAGAGACAAGGACATGCAATGTTCGGCATGGGACTAAGTGAAATATTTTTTATCATAGTTATCGCGATCCTCTTTCTTGGACCGGACAAACTGCCGGATGCGATGGTTCAGATAGCGAAGTTTTTCAGAAGCATCAAACGTACCGTCAACGATGCCAAAACCTCACTCGAAGAGGAGCTGAAGATAAGTGAGCTAAAAGAGGAGGCTTTCAAATATAAAAAGCAGCTCGACGAAGCTACAGCCAAGCTCGAAAGCGTAACCTCTCCCGATCTGACCACGCTAGATGACCTCACCGAAACCGTAGAAGAGGTAAAAAAGTCGGAAAACCGGCTGGAAGCGGAAGCGGAAGAGATCAAAGAGAAGATAGAACCCAAAAGAGAGGTCGTCACATTTCCAAAGAGAGAGAAAAAAAGTGCCGTGGAGGAGCCGGTGATACCTACAAAAGTTCAGAAGCAAGAGAAAAAGGAGAAGGATGTTTGACGAACTCAAACCACATATAGCGGAGCTTAGAAAGCGCCTGGCCTACTCTCTGGCTGCTCTTGTCGTCTGTTTTTTCGTAGCTTTCTACTTTTACGAGCCCATTTTGGAGTGGATGACGGAACCGCTTAAAACGGTGCTTCCCGACAACTCCTACATGATAGCCACAGGCGTGCCTGAAGTCTTCTTCACGGCCGTAAAGGTTTCGCTTTTTGCAGGTTTTCTTATGGCACTGCCGTTTATTCTCTATCAGTTTTGGCTCTTCATAGCACCGGGGCTCTATGAACATGAGAGAAAATATATCTGGCCCTTCGTCTTTTTCGCCTCCGGCATGTTCTTTTTGGGAGCCCTTTTTGCCTATTATGTTGTCGTGCCATACGGTTTTGCCTTTCTGGTCAACTTCGCCGAGCAGATAGTGACGGTAGCGCCGAAAATAAACGAGTACGTCGGTTTTTTCACCAAAATCATGATAGGTTTCGGCATAGCCTTCGAGCTGCCGGTTCTTACATTTTTCCTGGCACTGCTTGGACTGGTCGACGACAATACGTTGAAGAGTTTTTTCAAATATGCGATCATTCTCATCTTCGTCCTGGCAGCCCTTTTGACACCGCCCGATGTCGTCACACAGCTGCTTATGGCGATACCTCTCATAGTACTTTACGGAGTCTCCATACTCATAGCCAAGGTGGTAAACCCATACAAGCCGCCCGAAGATGAGGAGGGAGAGGCTGAATAGAGTCAACATGAATCTAAAGGAGCTCTTGACTCAAAGCTACGACTACACTCTGCCGCCCGAGCTTATCGCCAAGGAGCCTGCAAACCCGAGAGAGAGCGCCAGGCTCATGGTAATAGATAGAGAAAGCGGCAAAGTAACGCATGCAACTTTCAAAGATATTCTCTCTTTCATTCCAAGCGGCTGCGGTATCCTTTACAACGACACGAAAGTCATAAAGGCGAGGCTTTTCGGAAAAAAAGAGAGCGGCGGAGCCGTGGAGCTTCTGATAAACAGGCAGCTTGA
>JALSPH010000264.1 GCA_026986055.1 Campylobacterales bacterium | reverse complement strand
TCAACTTTTCGCACGTCATAGAGGCTTTTGAAGAGAGAGGCTTCTCTTTGCACGCTTACAAGACTCAGTTGCGTGCTCTGACTGAGTATGGCCTTCCATATCTGCTCGAGATGTTGGCAGGGCTGGGAAACCGGACTCTCTATTTGCGAGAACTCAACAAGGTAAAAACCTTAATCGATCCTACGATAATGGGAGAGCGTTTCAAACTTGTTGAATTTCATAAGAATATCGGATAAAATATAGGTATGAAGAAGATAATTTTTATCATTACAATATTTTTATCACTACTTATGGCTGATGAAAAGAATGGGTGGAAACCACTGCATGAAGCTACCTACAGCCAGGATATGAATAGGGTCGAAAGCATCGTGAACGGTGAAAAGTGTGATATAGATGCACAGTCGAAAGCGGGGATTTCGCCACTGCATATTGCGGTTAAAGTTAGAAACGGTAAAATTGTGGACTATTTGCTCGATCACGGTGCAGAGGTGGATATTCAGGATAATAACGGTTTCACTCCGCTTCTATATGCCATATCGCAGCATAGATATAAAATAGTTGTTTCGCTCATAAGACACGAAGCAGATGTCAATCTGGCAAACGATGCTGGGATTACACCTCTTCAACAGGCTGCATACAGCAACGACTTCAAAATAGTCGACTTTTTACTAAGAAACGGTGCCGATCCCGAAGTGAAGAATAAAAATGGCGTAAATGCCTGTGAACTGGCGTATCTGAAAGGTAACTTCGCTATGGCCGAGCATTTGAAACCATATACCAAGGGAGAGTGCGGCAAATATGCGGATCAATTAAAGGGAGGGGAAGATGCAGATAACGGTAAACGGTGAAGCCAGGCTTTTTGAAGATGGGGCAACTCTGGAGGAGATCATAAAGAGACTCGGTATAGAAGAGAAGGTAATGGCGGCAGCCGTCAATATGGAGGTCGTAAAAAAAGAGAATTGGAGCCGCTTTAGGCCCAAAGAGGGCGATAAAATAGAGCTGCTACACTTTGTCGGAGGAGGGTAACTCGATAGCCGCGACGGCTATCGCGAAGCCTCCGTCGTGAGCGATAGAGAGAGATGTAGATACGATATCGACTCTCTCAAGAATCCTGTTTGAGAGCTTGAAGTGCGGGGCTCCCTTTTCATCTTTGTAGATAGTGATATCTTCAAAGGCCACCTCAGCCCCTATGCCGGTACCAAGTGCTTTCGAGACAGCCTCTTTGGCTGCCCAAAAGCCGGCTGCAGTTTGAGGCGATTTGACCAAAGATGCCTCATCTTCACTCAAAAAACGGAGCAGAAACTTCTCTCCATGTTTTTGAATCGCTCTTTCTATTCTATCTATTACGACGATATCGACACCTATCATTGAATGACAAATTCCGTAAAGTAGATATGTCTGATCTCTCCATCTTCGAGATGTTTGTTTATCTGGTTGATGATCTCATCCTTCAATTTCGCCTTTCCTTTCGCGGTCGTGATCTCTTCTACCGTTTTGGAAGATAGAATAGATATTATGACATCGCGTATCAACGCCGTTTTTTTGTCGAGCTCGGGTGTGAGCTCTTCGCTATCCTCTTCAAGGTTTATCTTCGCAACAAGGTAGCGCCTTCCGTTTTCACTCATCAGGTTTACCGTAAACTTGTCGAGCGGATACATGGGACCGACACCCATATCGTCTGAACTGCTTCTATGTCTCTTCTTTTCAACCTTCTCCTGGGTGACTTGTGCGGCATCTCCTTCGCTGTCGCTGGAGAGCATCAGGTACGCAACTACGCCGCCAATGGCAAGCACCAGTACAAGGAGAACAATTACTATGATAAGGACTATATTGCTTCCGCCCTTTTTCTTTTCGCTTTCGCCACCGCTATCTTGGCTCTCTTCTTTCTCTTCTTCAGCCATCTCTTCTCCTAAAGGTAAATCTTATATCTTAATATCGGCTTTCGACGAAGTTGGTTTAGCCGCAATTATACCAGATGGAAATTTCGCAGTTCAGCATCCATTCCCCTTTTTTTCGATAAAATGTCGTTAAAAAAGAGTGAGAATGAGAGCGATAGAGAACTTTTTTGGATGGATCGGAAAGCCTTTTCTTCATCTTTATGAGATGATGAACGGATTTGGACGGTTCATCGAGTTTCAGATATCTCTTATTCCGCTATATTTCAAACGACCATACAGAATAAGAGAGTTTTTCCAGCAGATGGATATCATCGGTATAGGAACGTTGGGAGTCATACTTTTGACGGCTCTTTTTACCGGTATGGTCGAGGCTATACAGCTTTATCACGGTTTCCACAGATTCGGAGCCGAAAACTTTATGGGCTATACGATATTCGTCTCTATCTCAAGAGAGCTTGGACCTGTTTTTGCGGCTCTCATGCTTACATCGCGTGCCATCAGCGCGATGGCGGCCGAACTTGGTACGATGAGGGTGACGGAGCAGATAGACGCTATAGAGACGCTTGCGGTAGATTCGAAAAAGTATTTGATAATCCCGCGTATATTGGCAACGACTATCTCTTTGCCGCTTCTTGTCATAACTTTCGATTTCGTGGGAAATGTATCCGCTTACATCATTGCTACGCAAGCGCTAGATGTCAACCCTATCGCATATCAAAATACCATTCAGCAATATCTTGAGTTTGCCGATATCGGAACCGGAGTACTGAAAGCATTCGCCTTCGGTTTTCTTGTAAGCTCCATAGGCAGCTATCTTGGGTATATAGCCAGAGGCGGCGCAAGAGGGGTCGGTATAGCTACTACATCCGCAGTCGTCTACTCTGCCGTAACGATATTTGCGGCCAACTACCTTCTATCTTCTCTTTTTCTTTTCCTTGACTGGTAGAGTCGCTTACAAGCAGCGATCTATACCAAGTTTTTCAATGATAGTGTCAAAGAGTGGACCGGCCTCTTTGTCGTAATCGTCGTGAAATTCTACTGCCACTATGCCGTTACCGCTCTCTTCTACCGTGTCGCTCACTTCTATGTTGCAGCCTTTTGGAAGAGGTGTCTTTTCTATGACATCCAAAATCCTCTCCCGCTCTTTGGGACTTCTGTAGAGAAGTTCCAGTTTGGCGTAGCGCTCCTCTCTTGAGTGTATTGCTGTGATTGAGTCGAGTATATCAGCCATTTGAAGCTTTCTTTATGTAAAATATTGGGGTGATTATAGCAGAAGGAGTCAGATGAACCCCCTTTTCAACCCGAAATCCCACTTCAACCTGGCCAATATGTTTACAATGGTAAACATCACGTGCGGGCTGATAGCGACCTATCTCATAACTCAGCACAACTTTTTTTACGCGATCATCTTTGCGTGGATCGGCGGAGCTTTCGACATTTTCGACGGTAAAATAGCCAGAAAATTCAAACTTTCCAACGAGTTTGGTATTCAGCTAGACTCGTTTGCCGACTTTCTATCTTTTGTGCTGGTTCCCGTTTTTCTGATATTTCAGGCGGTTTATAGCGATCTTGGCGGAGTATGGTTTGTAGCTGCCGTAATAGTTAGCGTCTATTATGTTATAAGTGGATTAAGAAGGCTCATACAGTTCAATATAGATGCCGAAGCTGGGGAAGTAGGCAAGTTTTTCGTAGGGGTTCCCACTCCTCTTGGTGCGATTCTTTTATGGCTTGTCTATCTTGGGTATACATACGGTGTTTTGCCAGGAGCACTTGTCGTTTTTATGATGGCGGTGATCGGGTGGCTTCTGAACTCAAAAGTGAAAGTGCCGCATCCGTAAGTTTTAGTGGGTAGTGAATAGTGAGTAGTGGGTGGTTCGTCGGTTTACATTTTATGTTAAGCCTTCGGCGGTGCTCCTTCCAGTCGAATAACGCCTTCTGTTTCGTATCTACGAAGGCCAAGCAGCCGACTCTCACTTAACGGTGCTTACATCCACTCGACTACTTTTGCGACCTCTTCGGCGACAAAACACTTCATAGGGGTTTTAAATGTCGGTTTTTTAGGAACTATCGCTTTTGTAAAGCCAAGCGTATGTGCCTCTCTCAAGCGCTGTTCAAGATGGAAAACCTCTCTTATGTCTCCTATGAGGCTCACCTCTCCTATAAAAACGCTCTCATCGCTTAGAGGCCTGTTTCTGAAGCTGCTTATGATGGCGGCTATTATGGCAAGGTCTGCTGCGGGCTCGTTTATCTTTATGCCTCCGGCTATGTTTACAAAGACATCGTACTGGTTGAAGGGGAGATCGAGCTTTTTTTCCAGGAGCGCCAGAAGCATAGTAAGGCGGCTAGCGTCATAGCCGGTAGTGGAGCGTTTGGGGTTGCCGTAACCGCTTTCGGCTACGAGTGCTTGTACCTCTATGACAAGAGGTCTGCTCCCCTCCATTATGACGGTCACGGCACTGCCTGCCTGCGGTTTTTTTCTGCTGAAAAACTTGCTTGCTATATCTTTGGCGCTTACAAGCCCCTCGTGGGTCATCTCAAAAATGCCCACCTCGCTGGTGCTTCCAAACCTGTTTTTAAAGGCTCTTAGCATTCTTATCTCTTTGCTCGAGTCCCCTTCGAAGTAGAGGACGGTGTCGACCATATGCTCCAATACTCTTGGCCCTGCGATGGATCCCTCTTTTGTTATGTGGCCTATTATGAAGATAGGTATCTGTTTCTCTTTTGCAAGCCGCATAAGGTCGAACGTTATGGTTCGAACCTGCGTTACGCTTCCGGGAGCCGAAGGGATGGTTTCTGAGTAAAGTGTTTGAATGGAGTCTATGATGAGAGTGTCGTAGCTGTTTTTGGCAACTTCGCTCATTACCGCTTCCAAGCGAATTTCGCTTAAAAGGTAAAGGTCGTCGTGGTTCGCGTTGAGGCGGTTGGCTCTCATCTTTATCTGAGCTCCGGACTCTTCTCCGCTTACATAGAGAACCTTTTGCTTTTTTCTGGCAAGATTCCCTCCTATTTTAAGCAAAAGGGTAGATTTTCCGATTCCGGGGCTTCCGCCTATAAGCACCAGCGAACCCGGTACGATACCGCCTCCAAGCACCAGGTCCAGCTCGCTGTCACCGCTTGTAAAGCGGGTAACCTCCTCCTCTTCGATTTGTGTTATCGGTTTGGCTTTTGATGGCTCTTTTGAGGCTTTCGCTATTTCGCCGAGAACTTTCATCTGCTCCGTCGAGAGCTCCATGAAGCTCTCCCATGCGCCGCAGTTTGGACACTTTCCCATCCATTTTGCACTCTGCATGCCGCATGCCTGGCACTCGTAGAGCTGCTTTTTTTTAGCCATTTGCCGCAAGTTCCTCGGCTCTGTAGGCTTTTACGACACTTTCGCCGTCTCTTATTTCGACACTATCCAAAGAGGGGTTCGGCACTATTTTATAGCTTTTGCCGCTCTCTTTACTCTTTACGAAGTGTTTTGAGAGTAGCTCGAAACCATCTTTTTCGAGCAGCTCGCCAAGTTTTTCAAACTGATCTTCATTTAGATTTTGAACATCGACCCCGTGGGTTTTACCAGAAGAGGGGACTTTCTGCTTCTCTTCTACAAAAATGGCATCCAAAATCGTATCTACGAACTCTTTCGGATCGAAAGGTATCAGATCTTCCGCTCTCTCTCCGACTCCTACAAAGTAAATGGGGAGTTTTAGCTCTTCGACGATACTAAAAAGTGCTCCACCTTTTGCCGTGCCGTCAAGTTTGGTGATGATGATACCGTCTATATCTATCATTTCGTTGAAGGCTCTGGCCTGGTTTATGGCACTGTTTCCCTGGGTTCCGTCGAGTATCAAAATCTTTCTGTGAGGCGCACCTTCCAACGCTTTGTTGCAGACGCGCACTATCTTTTTGAGCTCCTCCGCCAGGTTGACTTGAGTGTGGAGGCGGCCGGCTGTGTCTATGATGACATGGTCTATGCCTTTGGCTTTTGCGGAGCTTATGGCGTCGTAGGCAACCGCCGAAGGGTCGTGTCCCTGTTTTGTGTAGACTATGGGAACATCGAGCTTCTCCGCCCAAGTTTTAAGCTGCTCTATAGCGGCGGCTCTGAAAGTGTCGGCAGCTCCGAGTAGGACCTTTTTGCCTTCACTTTTATATTTTTGGGCCAGCTTCGCTATCGTAGTGGTCTTTCCTGCGCCGTTTACTCCTACTATAAGTTCGACGAAGGGCTTTTGTCCGCTCGGTTCGACTCTCTCTACCTTGTATATAAAAAGAGATATCAGAGTGTTGTAGAGCTGGGTCCGGTTTACCTTTTCAGGAAGCGACTCTACAATCTTTTCGACCAGGTCGTAACTCACATCTGCTTCTAAAAGCAGATCTTCAAGTTCATCCCGTGAAATCTTCTCCCGTTTTACGGGCTCTGCCGACTGAATCGCCTCTATCGTCTTTTTGAGCCCTTTTTTCAAAAAGCCAAACATTATTTACCCGCCTCCTTCAGAGCCTCTTTTATATCACTCTCAAGCATCTCTTCCGGAACCATCCCCACGTAGTGTCTGAAATATTTCCCTTTTACGAATATGACCATCATCGGTATCGG
>JALSPH010000263.1 GCA_026986055.1 Campylobacterales bacterium | reverse complement strand
GGGGCAGGAGTATAAACTCGACAAACTCTTCGAAATGTTCATAGACGCCGGTCCGAGAGTCGCTACCTATCTATGGAGAGCCGGCCCGATAGCCCACAGAGGCGGCTGGATGAATACACGTGCCGGATTTCTCCCTCTCGCTCTGCGAGGTGCTTTGGCCGGGGATGTAGGCGGCGTCAGCTGGCACCACTGGCACGAAGTCTCCGTCGGAGGCAAAGGAGATAAGGCTACCGTAGCGGGAAAACGTCCCGAAAAAGTGGATGTATGGAACGAGCTTGCATGGCCGCCGGAGTACCCTTTGAGCACATACGAGATGAGTATGCTTCTACCTCATTTGATGATGGATGACGAGTGGAGGAACAAGTGGAATGCCAGAGGGTTGAAGATACCCGACAGACTTGCCGTATGGATCCCAAGAATGTACAACCCGGTATGGATCAACCCGGACGGTTTCAGATGGATAGAGTGCCTTAAAGATGAGAATAGAATGGAGCTTACGTTCAACCTCTCTCCAACCTGGTCGGAAACCAACTGGTATTGCGACTACGTACTTCCCGTAGGCCTCTCAGGTGAACGCCACGACCAGCAGTCCGCTCCGACTAAGCCGGAACAGTGGACCGCTTTCAGGCAGCCTGTTTTGAGAGTGGCACTCGAAAAGATGGGTTGGAAGCCTAAAGTCCCTTATCGTGGGACGCTCGAAGCCCATATGAAAGCGGGTCTCGGAGAGGTTTGGGAAGAGAACGAGTTCTTTGCGGAGCTTCTCTGCCTTCATGCGGACCCGGACGGAAGTTTGGGTGTAAGAAAACATTGGGAGAGTGCTAAACATCCGGGACAGCCTGTTACGATAAAAGAGTATTACGATGCAGCTTTCAGTCTGTTGCCTAAGTTGAAAAAGGCGGCGAAAGCGGCATATCCAAACAGTGAATACCCATGTTACGAATTTATGCGCGACAGGGGAGCCTGGACGGAGAACACGAACGTTTATCGTCCGCAGGAGAAGAGGCTCAGATTTGACGGGGCCTACTACCATGCTCATGGACACAAGTATCCTGCATACGATGTTGAGAAGGATAGGTTCGGAGTGTTGTGGGTAGAGCACGACGGAAGGAAAAAGTCTATAGGAATAGAGATAGATGGAGTGCTTTACGAAGGGTTCCACACTCCGGACAAGAAACTCGACCTGTTCTGCGAGTGGTTGATCGACTGGAAATGGCCAGAATATGCCCTTCCGATCTATCCTCGAAGCGAACGTGAATATGACAAGATGATACATATCGTATCTCATGTGCACCACAGATATATGAAAAAAGATAACGAGTTCGCTCTAAATACGGTATTTAGGTTACCTTACAACATCCATACCAGAAGCGTCAACTCGAAGCATCTGATGGAGATAAGTCAGAACCACAACCCTGTCTGGATCTACACAAAAGATGCCGAAAGACTCGGTATAAAAAGAGGGGATGCTATAAAGGTCACTATAGTCGATACCGTGAGCAATCTTGAGAGCGGTTACTTCATAGCTATGGCCGTTCCGACCGAGGGAACCTTTCCGGGAGTCCTTGCTTGCAGCCACCATGCCGGACGCTGGAAACTTAAAAATGCGGTAGAGATTCCCGGTTTCGAGCATAAACTTGGAGTGATGGGAGTCGGCGCTCCTCTCTATGAAATGACGATGGACGGTAAAGTGGGAACTCTCAAGCCGAAAGAGGGCATCGACGAAGGGATAAAGAGCCGTCCAAACTCATGGCAGTTCAAAGAGTTCAACAAAGATCTCGACAATATCTGGTGGAACGGTTTGAGCGGTTCGTGGCAAAATGCCGTAGCCCCTGTGCATCCCGACCCTGTTGCCGGCAACCATGCCTGGCACCAGAAAGTCATAATAGAGAAGGCGGGTAAAGATGACCAGATAGGTGACATCTGGGTCAACTATGAGAACAACTTCAAGACATACAAAGCGTGGAGAGACGAGTTGACAAGACCTCTTACCTCCGAAGATAGAGAGAGAAGACCGTGGTGGATCAAACGTCCGGTCGTTCCTTTGAGTAAAAAGGCTTACGAGTTTAGAGTAAAGGATCTATAAAGCTCTTTCTCAAGCGGGGCGTAATGCCCCGCCGGTTATAATGGCGAAGCGAGAGTTGAAAGGTAAGATATTACCCTTCACCCCTCTCTTCCAACCCTTCATTTAGAAAAAGGTATTCGATGAACGAAATTTTGACAAGACAGCTTGCTAGAATAAACCTCTATGCACTCATATCGAGAGTGATGATGAAAGAGGTGGACGAGGAGCTTTTGGAAACTATCGAGAGTGATGAAGTCATCCTCTCCTTTTTCCCGAACTATATGCAGTGGGAGAAACCGAAAGAGATAGATAAGAAGAGTTTGAAAGAGCAGTTTCTGGATGTCGATTTCAGTAACCTTTTCGTTCTGCATCTAATCCCTTACGAGAGTTTCTATATGAGAGAGGATCAGATGTTGGAGACCGGAGGAGACAATCCGGTGGTTCAGATATATAACGATTATGACTTCAGGGTTCAGCTCGACAAAGCGAGAGCCGTAAGCCCGGACCATATTGGGATAGAGCTGGAGTTTATGTATATGCTTGCAGATTCCGAATACAAGGCTCTCGAGAGTGAGGATTACGAAGCGGCTGCCGAGATTGCACGGATAGAGAGGGATTTTTTGAAAAACCATCTTCTCGAGTGGGCACCGATGTTTTTACAAAACGTAAAAGCTGAAGCGGGTACACCCTTTTATTACGATGCGGCTTCTTTAACTCTTGAATTCATTCTAAACGACTACGACTATCTTTGTGAACTTTTAGAGAAGTACGAATATAACGACAGATCATGAACAGATTGATTTTCGAACCGGCCGGTTGTGTCAGAACGGTTACGAAATTTTCCGATTGTAAAAAGTGCGTGGAAGCGTGCCCGGTAGATACGATTTCGATAGCCGAAAACTCACTTCCAACTTTCGTACCCTCCGTATGTGTCGAGTGCGGAGGATGCATGGGTGTCTGTCCGTCGGAAGCCTTCAGCCTTGAAGATTTCAGTGCGACGGAGTTCTTTTTTCAGTTTGCAGGCTCGAAAGAGTCGCTAATCTCCTGTCGTCTCAACGTCCCGTGCATAATGGCGCTGAGCACCGAGCACCTAATATCTTTGGCTCTTGTCAAGGATGAATTGGTTTTGGATATCGGTCACTGCGGTGAATGCCCCTACAAGGAGCCACTCTACGAGCTTATAAAAGGGAGTCTCTCCGAAGCAAATTACGTTCTTGAAGCGTGTGGAAGCCAAAAGAGAGTAGTTGCCAAAGAGCTTGGAGTCGAGGCGGATGAATCCGGCAATAAAGCGGAACCTTCCGACAGGCGCGCTTTTTTGAAAGCTCTTTCGTTGAAAGGTGCCGCAGAGGCGAAAAGGGAGTTCGAAGCGATGGTCGAAAAGAGCGATGATGCCCAAAAGATTCACGAGGTCGACATAGCGGCTCTGGCCAAAATCAGAAAAAAAGAGCTTCCGGATAAAAGGAAGATTCTCTTTACGGCTCTTAAGCGAACACCCAAACCGCCGATTTATCATACAGTTGCCGAAGAGGATATCTCTTTCGTATCGCAAAAGTATATAGACAAAGATAGCTGCACCAATTGTCAGATGTGCTATCGTATCTGCCCTACGGGCGCTTTGAGCAGCGATACGAATATGAGCCGTATATATTTTGATGCTATGCTCTGCGTAAAGTGCCGTGCATGTCACGATACGTGTGAGCCTGACGCCATCAAGATGCAGCCTGTTTTCGAGATGAAAGAGTTCTTTGAACCGACTCAGAGGCTGCTTGCATCCTTCACTCTGCTTAGGTGCGACGAGTGCGGTCTCCCTTTCACCTCTTTAAGAGGCGAAAGGGTATGCCCCAGATGCTTTGTCGAGGAGCAGGAGGCTTTCGAGCTCTGGGGTATCGAAGAGGATGGGAACAAAACGGCAATCTTCAAAGATTTCAAAAAAGAGGATGAAGGTAGATGATAGATGAGGGAATTTTATCCGATGAGAGTCGCCTTGTTGCGCTTTACGGAGTCAACGCACAGAGCTCACCCTTTCTCGAGGTGCTCAACGGGACATTCAAAGCTTTGGGACTTGGCGACTATGCGATAGGTCTTAACATCAAGCCGGAAGATTTCCCCTATATGGTCCGTGGAATGCCCGAATCCAAAGTCAAGATGGCCCTTTATGAACCCGAGTATCAAGAGGTGGTCGTTCCGCTGCTTGACTGCAGCGAAAACTGCATTCGCAACAGCGGAATCTGCGATGGTGCATACGCACAAGAGGGTAAACTTTGCGGTAAATGCTTCTACCCCGAAACTTTCGAGTTGATGATGGCGTGTGAAGGGGTCAATCTGAAAAACAGGAGAGTTCTGCTGCTTGGTGCCGGAACCATCGCCTGTGCCCTTTTGCCGCTTTTGGGGGTAATGGGAGTTGCGACTATCGCCATTGCAGACACCGTCGTCGAGCGAGCAGCGGAGGTCCTGGAGAAAAACAGTCTATCGTTGGCTTCCGTAGAGTGCGATATTTTGTGGTTTGAAAACGGTATGGAGGTGGATGTTTCGGAGTATGATATGATTGTGAATGCGGTAGATATACATGCCCATTCGGATAAACGTATTATAGTACCCAATGGTGAAAACAGCCATCTTGTATTGATAGATTTCGTACGCGGCGAGAGTGCTTTCGACAGATTGGCTTTGGAGCTTGGATGCAGAAAACTCGGAAGCAGGGAGTGGATGGTCGCCAATGCGCTCTCGGTTGCCAAAGAGTGGCTGGGAGCTGACGTTACGTGTGAGAGTTACGAAAATGTGGCTGAAAAACTTGGTATGAGGTAGAAAGATGGATGATTTAAGAAAAGAGTTCGAAAACTTTATGGCCGAAAGGTGCGTTGCCAATGAGTGCGGCGAAGAGGAGGATAGTTACGAATATCCAGACTATGTAGAGGCTATAAACTCGGAACTGATGCCGCCTGTCAAAAGCGGAGTCTACATAAGCAGGTGGGATCTGAAGATGGTCGGAGATGCCATAGACGCCTCGATCGCCATGGATGCCAGAGCTAGAATGTTCAAGATGCTCATGCGTTCCGTTCACGACAAGGAGACGATGCAGAAGCTTCTGGCAGCCTTCGAATCTTTAGTGGATGCAAAGATAGAGCCTTACAGAGAGATGGCCCAGAGCTACCCGGCCTCCGCACCTATCTTTGAGGATAAAATCGAGAAAGCCGAAAGGGTCAAAGCATCTTTCAACAGAATAATCGAAACATATTTTCCGGAGAGTGAAGAATAGAGTTTTCATTCGAATATCCGTATATTTTCCTGACTCTAATGCTGCTGCCGTGCCTATGGCTCTGTCGCAGGGCGAAGCTGCATTTCTACTTTCCTAAAATAGAGCGTATAGAGCAGCCCTCTATTTTTGCAGATCGTAAAATTTTGCTCGATCTTGCCATATTTTCTCTACTTGTAACCGCACTCTCTTTTCCATACCTGTACCAGTTGCGAGCCTCGCACGAAAGAAGCGGAAGAGACCTCGTCATCGTTCTGGATGCAAGCGGCTCTATGGGTGAGTCCGGATTTGACGAGAGTGACCCTAAAAGGCGCAAATTCGATGTGGTCAAGTCGATCGTGTCGGACTTCATCTCCAAAAGGTATGACGACAATATAGGTGTAGTGGTTTTCGGAACATTCGCTTTTACCGCTTCACCTGTAACTTACGATTTGAAAGCGTTGAAACAGATACTCGATATGGTAGATGTCGGTGTAGCGGGGCAGAATACCGCTATAGGAGAGGGGATATCTCAAGCGCTCAGGTCTTTGGAGTTCGGGAGTGCAAAAGAGAAGATGGTCATTCTGCTTACGGACGGATATCACAACGCCGGCTCCGTCTCCCCCTCTATGGCCGTAAAGGAGGCGAAAAAGAGAGGTGTCAAAATATATACCATAGGGGTGGGAAAAGAGGGTGACTTCGACGAGAAGCTTTTGAAGCGTATCGCCAAAGAGAGTGCAGGGGAGAGCTTTTTCGCTTCCGATGCCAAAGGGCTCGAGTCGGTCTACAAAGAGATCGACCGAATGGAGCCAAGCCCTATCAGGTCGGACGAGAAGGTAAACCGTATACCTCTTTATGCGCTCCCTCTTATGTTGGCGCTGCTTCTTTTCGGTCTAAAAACTTTTTCAAGGTACAGAGAGTGACTCTCCTTAACCTCTGGGCTCTATGGCTTCTGGTGCCGGTAGCTCTTCTGTACTTTTTTGCAAATCGATCGAGAAAGTTTGCAAAAACTCCACTTCACAAAGATATAGTGCTCGATAAAAGCGAAAATTCATGGCTTCATAGTGCGGAAATAGCCGCTTTGGCACTTCTGGTATTGGCTTTGGCGCGCCCGGTTGCGCAGAGCCGGTCGGTTGTTGAAAGCAGAAGTTACGATCCGATATATCTTGCCATAGATCTCTCTGCATC